>CANISK010000027.1 GCA_947470205.1 Neisseriaceae bacterium
AATCACAGAAGCAGCTCCACTTGGAGAACTAAAATCAAAATCTCTCGCAAAAATAAACTCTTGATTGACCACTTCAGTCTCAAGTAATCGTTGTCTAGCAAATCTAATGTGATCTGAGCATGATTTAACTTCATTAATAGACATTTTACTACCTTTTGAGGACTCTAAAATGCTTGTCATCAACTAAAAAACCCTTAGCATTTTTATAAACTAATATATCATTTTTTATAAATTCCATTGGTTCAACTCTTTGATTAACAAATAGACCCTGATAACCCAATATAGGCATTATCATTATTATGTGCTCTAAAAATGTATTAATTTCTGGATACATGTAATCTGGTAAAGATGACTCTGTTCCAACATTGCCATTCACAGATAAGTATGTAATAGAATTTTTTATTAGTTTTATCAATTGATATTCTAAATTTTTAATATGACCTTTAATGCGAATTAAGAGCTAAAAATCCTGTCATTCCCAACTTGATTGGGAATCCATGCTCTCATTGTTTTGACTGGATTCCCGCCTACGCGGGAATGACAATTAATATATTGTTTTATATTAATTTATTTTAGCTCTTAATTGGCATTTTAGTTAAGATGTTAGAGCTAGTTACTATCACAATTTCTTCAAACCATATTTTATCTTTATCTTTTATGTGTTGCATTATTCTTGTAATAATATCTTCCGACTCTCCAACATAAACCTGTGGCATTTTTGCTTCATTATAACCGAATAAAAAATATACCCCCGATTTCACATCACTATACCGTGTGGTTATCTTATTTATATCTGATCGAGAACATTTCACACATTCACCAGTCCAATTAAAACTCGTTACAGCAATATAATTTTCTGGTGAACCATCTGGTAAATGCAAATTTAAAGTTAGGGGGTTGCTCATGAGTATTTTTCTAAAATTATTCACTGACTCAAATATTAAAAAGCTTTTTTATCTCTTCCACTGATATTTTGGATATTTCAGAGGTAAAATTAATGTCAGTTTTTGCATCCAACATTCGTTGTATTATATCCAACGTAGCTTGTTGCACTCCACGTTCTATTCCTTGCTCTATTCCTTTTTCTATTCCCTTTTCTATTCCTTTTTCTATTCCTTTTTCTATTCCTTTTTCTATTCCTTGCTCAACTCCCAATTGAAACCCCTCTTCCCTCGCCCCTTCTATGTTGGTAATTTCATTCATCTGACCCATTTGGCGCATTTCATACAGTCTTCTTTTTTCTTTATCTTTGCTTAGCATTTCTAATATCTCAGATGCTTCTTTTATTTCAGGTACTTCATTTTTAGCCATGGACACAACCTCACTTTCAGGATTTGTTAGAAACAATAACCATTTTAATAATAAAGCGTTGTCTTTGCTGTTTTGTTGTAGTGAATCAATTAATTTAGGTAATTCGATATAATGAATTTCCATGAGTGAAGATAGCTCTTGATGAGTATCCATATCTAAAAACCTAAAATACCTATGTACTCGTGACTTATCTGTGTCTTCAAATAGATTAAAGTTTAGTATACATATTACCACACATCGTTTTAGGTCTTTGTAGTTTGCGCGTTTTACTAATTGTCCGCTAAAGATTTTACTTAAGTAATACATGCTTCTTTGTCGCATATTGTATTCATTTTTGATTTGCATTTCTATGTTAATTATTTCATTATCATTGGTGGTTGCCCTAATGTCTAGTATAGAGTTTTTATCTCCTATTGTATCTGGTGTTAGTTCTGGGTTTTCTAGCGTTACCTTGGTAATGTGTTTGGTGTTATTTGTATTTTTTGAATACCCAAAAATAGAATTAAGTAAGCTAATTAATACATCTGGGTGCTTGCTATCTCCAAAAATGCTTTTAAACACGAAATCCATTTGTGGATTAAGTAAGGTTAGTTGTTCGGTGAATTCTGTATCGTAAGAGTGTGACATTTTGTGTGCATCCTGAATAAAAGTTAAAGAGTATTTATTTTAATATTAAAATGCGCTGTGTTGTGTGTGAGATTGCCACACCACGATAAATCATGGTTCGCAATGACTTTATTTGTTGGTTTTTACATCAAGATGGTCTGATTTCATGTGCTAGTTTATCCACAAGACCATTGATAAATTTGTATGAATCTTCAGCTCCGTATAGTTTGGTTAACTCCACGGCTTCGTTTATAATCACAGGGGATGGCACACTGTGGCTATTTAGTAGTTCATATGCTGCAATTACTAAAATTATCTGTTCTATTAAATTTATATCTTTAATTTCACGTGTGAGGTATGGCGTGTATCTCTTAAGATACACGTCAAAATTATCAACCGAATGAGCAACAATTTGACTTAAAAGCTCATAATTTGCCCGCTCAAAGATACTTTTATTATTTTGGATTAGAAATTCTTCGCTATCGTGTACAGACTGGGAATTTAGTTTTATTGAATAAATAACCTGTACTGCTAGACTCCTCGACAAATGCCTACCAGATTTTTTTGGTGGTTTTTTAACAACGGGTACATTTTCTATCTTCACCTGTGGCTTAAGATGTAAAATATCTTTTAATTGGTTTTTCATGTATGGTTACTCTAGTCCTTATTGTTTGCAAGGTATAACCATGTGTCTATCACGGTATCTGGATTTAGCGAAATAGTCTCTATACCTTCGTTGATTAGCCATTTGGCAAAATCTGGATGATCTGACGGCCCTTGTCCACAGATACCAATATATTTACCGCGTTTAAGACAGGCTTGAATGGATAAATGAAGCATGGCTTTTACCGCTTCATTTCGCTCATCAAAAGACGCTGCTATTGCACCATTTGAGTCACGGTCTATGCCTAGTGTGAGCTGTGTCATATCATTTGAGCCAATAGAAAACCCGTCAAAATAATCTAAAAATTGATCAGCTAAAATTGCATTTGATGGTATCTCACACATCATGTAAATTTCTAACCCGTTTACTCCTCGCTCCAACCCGTTGTCCTCTAAAAGTTTAATCACAGAGGCAGCCTCTTTAGTGGTGCGTACAAATGGAATCATCAAAGTTACATTATTTAACCCCATATTATTTCGTACTTTATTAATTGCCATACACTCAAGCTCAAAACACTCCCTAAAGCTTGGGGAGATGTATCTCGATGCACCCCTAAAACCCATCATTGGGTTTTCTTCGATTGGCTCGTAAAGCTTACCACCAATGAGGTTTGAATATTCATTTGATTTAAAATCAGACAATCTCACAATAACTTTATGTGGATAAAAAGCTGCTGCAATGGTTGCTACACCTTCAGCAAGTTTATCTACATAGAAGTTTACCGGGCTACTGTATCCTAAGATTTTATTTTTAATGATGTCTTTTAATTGCATTGGGATGGTATCGTACTCAAGTAACGCCCTTGGGTGAATCCCGATTTGACGGTTGATTATAAACTCTAACCGCGCCAAACCAACTCCAAAGTTTGGAATAGAGCTAAAATTAAATGCAAGCTCTGGGTTACCCACATTCATCATGATTTTAACTGGTAAATCTGGCATTTTGCCGGTATCTAGCTCCTGAACATCAATGGTGAGCTCTCCGTGATACACGTGCCCAGTATCCCCTTCACAGCAAGAGACTGTGACTTTAGTCCCAGTCTCAAGGATTTGAGTTGCATTTCCACACCCGACAATAGCAGGTACACCAAGCTCACGGGCAATAATAGCCGCATGACAAGTGCGCCCTCCTCGGTTAGTTACAATGGCTCCCGCGCGTTTCATGATTGGCTCCCAATCTGGGTCTGTCATATCAGTAACTAATATATCTCCTTTTTCTATTTTATACATATCTTTGATGCTATCAATCACCTTTACAATTCCTGTAGCAGCCTTTTGACCCACCGCACGACCTGATACTAAAATCTCACCACTTTCTTTTATTTTATAACGGATTTGTTTTTTGCCGATTGACGTGGTACCATTTACACCATCCACACTATTTGTTTCTTTTTGTTCTTGTGACTTCACAGTCTCAGGGCGCGCTTGTAAAATATATATTTGGTTGTCTAATCCGTCTGAGCCCCATTCTATATCCATAGGTCTACCATAGTGATTTTCAATTATCAAGCCAAAATGTGCAAGTTCATTGATTTGTGCATCTGTGATGGAGAAATTTTTTGCTAAGTGTTCTGGAACATTTATAGTGTGAACAGATTTATGTGCGGTTGTGTCTGTTGTAAATTCCATTTTTATTAATTTGCTACCCATATTTTTTCTAATAATTGCTTCTTTGTTGGCAATTAATGATGGCTTATACACATAAAATTCATCAGGATTTACCATTCCCTGCACCACGCACTCTCCAAGGCCGTAGCTAGAAGTAATAAACACCACCTTATCAAAACCAGATTCGGTATCAATGGTAAACATTACTCCGGAGCTACCAATATCTGAACGCACCATTTTTTGGATACCGGCAGATAATTGAATTTGTGAATGGTCAAACCCCTTGTGTACTCTATATGCTATCGCTCTATCATTATATAAAGATGCAAATACGTGTTTGATGGCTGTTTTAACGTGCTCTACCCCACGAATATTTAAAAATGTATCTTGTTGTCCGGCAAAAGATGCATCTGGCAAATCTTCAGCAGTTGCAGATGAGCGAACCGCAACTGTGATGTCATCACCATATTTGGCAAGCATTTCATTATATGCAGTTTCAATATCATCTTCTAAATCTTTTTGAAATGGTGTATCTAGAATCCATTTCTGAATTTGTCTTGCGGTTTTAGCTAAAAGCAATACATTATTTACATCTAAATTGGATAGCTCTTGATTGATTTTATCGGATAAACTATTTCGCATGGTGAATGTTTGATATGCTTGTGCAGTTGTTGCAAACCCACCCGGTACTCTGATATTTTTATTGGATAATTTGCTTATCATCTCTCCAAGAGATGCATTTTTACCACCAACTTTACCTATATCGTGCATTGTAAGATTTTCGAACCAGATAATATTTTGCATAGTCACACACCACCTTTAATAAAATACATAATACATGGACGTAATTATATATCAATCGTGGCATGTAGGTAATATCTTTTTGTGTCGTAATTTATCACCATCCGTTATGTGTTGGCATGAGAAAACATTTATAGAGCCTAAGTTACCTAATTCGCGATAATGACACAAATTTGTCCCTTATATTTTGTGTATCAAATAATGTATAATCAAAATTCATATTACACAAATAACAAAAAGGTACTAACTATGAAAATCGATATCAATTCATATCAAATCATACGGGGCAATAATGCAAATCAACAAAAAAAAGCAGAAATAAATCAAAGCATTATAAAAATCGGGCAACTTTATGAATATAAACAGCCATCAGATTTGACGGATCATGAAAGAGCAACAATTCTATTTTTAATTAAACGTTTGCAGTATACTAGTGACGGTGTAATGCAAGCAGATCATTCATTTGGACACCGCATAGAACATACAGAGGCCACTATAATTGCATGTGTATTGTTATATTATAAGTTCACTCAAGATGGTGAATATAGTTCATTAACAATCACCAAAGTTAATGAATTTATTTTTAATAAATTTTGGTTAACGTGTGACGATGCCACTAAAAACACACAAGAATATTTCAACAAAATTAATAAGTTTATAGCAAATTGTTATACTGAGAATCAAATTGCATTACCAGATACAAAGCATGATTGGTATCGTTTAATAGCACATTTTAATATAAAGCCTGTGGAGAGAAAATACCACTCGCTTAAAGATAATCAAACAGCTGGTTTGAAAGATCATCTCAATGAGGGATTTATTGTATATAATTCCGGTGTGCAACCAAACCACAGTACAGGTAACGGTGCGTTATGGATGAATGGTACAGAATGTAAGATCACTCCATATAAAGATATAACCGAGAGATTTCAAAAGAATAATGTTTTATATTTAAATGGAACATGTCAAGATAAATATAGCAATAAGATTGCATGTCGTCAAATTGCATTTTATCATCTACAGCGCCCTAACAAAATACGTAAGATCTCCAAAGAAATAATTGCAGCTAATCAATTCCTGATGGAAAATAGTTTTGATAGAGAGCGCATTATAAATAAAGCAGATAATTACTGCTATTTTTCACTTATCGGTACATCATTTGGTGAGGCTATACATGATGTATGCAGTAACTCGCAACAGGAATTTGAAAAATTTAATGTATACTCAGAAAATCATGCAATGACATTGATGGTACACCGCAAACCAGATGGCACATATAAATTATCATTTATTAATCCAACTGAAACCAATAAAGTTGTTCGTATTTTGTGCAAGGATATGGAAAGTATTAGAAATTTATCATTGACATATTTGTTATCACAAGGATTCCAAAATATATATTTCCCTACATATAAAAGTGGCGTACTATTACATTACAAAAATCCAAACGAAGATTTTAAGTTAAAAAAGAAAACAACACAAGAGATACAAAAGATGAAATATGATATAAATGACATGCAAGGTAATATTGCTCAACTGTGTTTTGCATTTAACATGAACAAACCAGCCTTCATAACTAAATACATGGAACACTTACAATCCTTGCCTCACTTGCAATTATTGGGCAATTATTTGCTTGCTGACACCTCAAGATTATTGTACATGGCACTTCAAGATGGCAATACCGAATCTATAGCAGCATTCATGCAAGGCATGGTAAATTTATGTAAAGAATTACCAACATGGGTTTTATTAATAATAAATTTTTCTAAAATGCTTCTTGCATCGCATGATGGAACGACAACAGGATTGAACATGGCACTTCAAAATGGCAATACTGAATCTATAGCAGCATTCATGCAAGGCATGCTAGATTTATGTGCAGAATTAAAATCATCACCGGGGGTTTTACAAAAAATAGATTTTCCTAAAATACTTCTTGCGTTTAATGGTGTAAATACAACAGGATTGTACATAGCACTTCACAATGGCAATACCGAATCTATAGCAGCATTCATGCAAGGCATGATAGCGTTATGTAAAATATTACCACTGGATATTTTACAAGAAATACATCTTTCTAAAATACTTCTTGCACTTAATGGTGGAAATGAAACAGGATTGTTCATAGCGCTTCACAATGGCAATACCGAATCTATAGCAGCATTCATGGAGGGCATGCTAGATTTATGTGCAGAATTAAAATCATCACCGGGGGTTTTACAAAAAATACATTTTTCTACAATACTTTTTGCGTTTGATAATAGAAAGATAACAGGATTGTATATGGCGCTTCAAGACGGCCACACCGCATCCATAACGGCATTTATGCAGGGCATGGTAAATTTATGTGCAGCACTAAAATTATCATCACAGGAGGTTTTAAGGCAAATAGATCTTTCTACAATACTTCTTGCGTTTGATAATAGAAAGATAACAGGATTGTACATAGCACTTCAAAGGGGCAATACCGAATCTATAGCAGCATTTATGAAAGGCATGGTAAATTTATACAAAATATTACCACCAGAGATTTTACAAAAAATAGATTTTTCTAAAATACTTCTTGCGCCTAATGATAGCAATAGAGCAGGATTGTACGTAGCACTTCAAAATGGCAATACCGAATCTATAAACACATACATCAAATTATATTGTGACATTTGTGAACAACTTCCAGATATAAATCCAAATATGTTGAAAAATTTAAACCAAAATATGATTTTCAAAATAGATAATGGAAATATACACGGGGCATGGTATTATTACTTTAAAAAGCATGCACTACCTTATGAAATAGCAAATAACCCAGTGCTCATTGCTGAAATTTGTCAATTTGAGCCAGCTAAAACGGCTGAATATATACCGCTTGAATATTTTAAAGTATTTGGTTTTGCGAGTGGTAATGATACAACTGAACAAGCAATAGATAACTACATTCAAGCCATGCAAGACGTTCAAAAGGAATTATCTGCATTATTGTATAAAACATTAAACATTAGAGCATTAGTTCGGTGGACTAAAAACTAATGTTTTCAAGAGTGATAAATCGCAAACTAAAATATTGATATAAAAAATTACCCCTGAAATAAATTTAAACATTTAACCCATCAGAAATACATCTAACTAGGTTTTTTGTGTTGTAATTGTGATACACGTGATAAAATATACTCAGAATCTAACATTTATGGGTAAAAATTGTGCGCAATATAAATCTCTTCAAAGAATTTAAACGTAGCCTTATAGATAACGGATTTATAGGAGATGTGTGCGATGATACGGCAAATATAGTACTCAATTCTACAGATAATAGCATCTATGAAGTCAAACCGATTGGGGTGATAATGCCCAAAAACAATCTTGACGTGTTGCTAATATGCAAGATTGCATCACAGCCAAATTATCACACACTCACATTCACCGCACGAGGAGGTGGCACTGGTACTAACGGACAATCGTTAAATAACGGTGTGATAGTAGACACTAGCCGTTATATGACTAATATCATTGAATTTGACAACATAAATCACACTATCACCGTAGAACCTGGTGTGGTATTAAGCAGTCTCAATCAGTTTTTACAACCGCATGGGTTATTTTTCCCCCCTGAAGTATCCACTAAAAACCGTGCCACAATCGGTGGAATGATAGCAAATGATTCAGCCGGTAAAGGGTCTATGATATATGGCAAGACTAGTGATTATGTATTAGAGCTTGAGTGTGTGCTAATAAATGGCGAGTGTATCAACATACATCCTGTAGATATTATTTTAGATAAAAAAAACAATCCACCTGAAGACAATAATAATAAATTACACAATATTGCAACTGAAATATATGATTTGATAACACCAGTACAAGATGAAATAGAACGAGTATTTCCCAAAATAAGTAGACCGTTATCTGGATATAATCTTAAAATATTATCAGAAGATAACAAGGTAGATATCACAAAGATAATCAGTGGTAGTGAAGGCACATTGACATTTATCACCAAAGCTAAGCTTAAAGCGTTACCAATGCCCAAACACAGCGCTTTAGTTATCACACATTATAATAACTTCATAGACGCCCTCAAGGACGCCGAATTTTTAATCAAACACAATCCATCTAGTATAGAGACTATAGATGAAGTGGTGCAAAAAGGTGCCATGGGCTTACCATCATGGCCTGATATTGCAAAAATAATGGGCATTTCACCAAATGCAAATTTTATTTCAAATTTCACCGAGTTTACCGCTTTTACCATGGATGAATTAAACAGCAAAGTGAATACACTTATAAACTCCCTACAAAATTCACCACTACATACAGATATCAAACACGTGGTGATATACGACACACAAGATATAAGTCAAGTTTATAATATGCGTTCTATGGCGGTGGGCTTAGTTGGACGTACAACCAATCATAAAAAGCCAATTGCATTTATTGAGGATGCTATCGTACCTCCAGAAAACTTAACTAACTTTGTGATCGAGCTCAAGCAGTTACTAGATGGATATAATTTGCAATATGCAATGTATGGACATACCGATGTAGGATGCATACATGTAAGACCGGCGCTAGATATGACAGACCCAAACGACAAAAATATGATTCGTGAACTTACAACCCACGTGGTATCTTTATGTGATAAATATCATGGAATTTTATGGGGTGAACATGGTAAAGGTTATCGAGGTGAGTTTGTAGAACACACATTTGGTGATGTCTTGTATCCAATATTGCAACACATTAAGTCTATGTTTGACCCAGATAACCGCATGAACCCCGGTAAACTTGTAACACCATTTGTAAAGGATAATTTTAAATACGATGCAGTGTCTGTTATCAAAGTCACACCAATTGATGAAGTCACACTCAGAGGAGACCTAGATCGTGATATTTTACAAGACTCAACAATATTAAATAAATTTCAAGATGCCCTAATATGTAATGGCAATGCTGCATGTTTTAACCAAGACAAAACTAACGTAATGTGCCCTTCATATAAAGTTACTAATAATCGTATCCATTCACCCAAAGGGCGCGCCATGCTCACTAAAGAGTGGCTTAGAAACAAAGACACCTTCGGGGAACATCACCCTATCACTAAAAACTCCGCGCTTGCCGCATTTAATGCCATGAGTGGGTGTTTGGATTGTAAGGGGTGTACTGGTAAGTGCCCCACCATGGTATCTATCCCTCACTTAAAAACTAATTTTTATCATGAATACTATAAAATCTATAAAAATAAATCAATTAAAACTCAGCTAATGGAATACATGGAAAATATTATTTCATTTGGTGGCAAAGTGCCTAAAATTAGTAATTTTATTATTCAAATGGGTTTACCGAAAATATTTGGACTTATTAATTTGCCATTATATTCTATAAATAAACCAATAGATAAAATTTGTAAAGATAACGGGATTTTGATTTATGATGGTACGTCTGATATACCAAATATACAAAATACAGTTTTGATTATACTGGATGTAATTACTGGATACTTGGATCATAATATTTTACTCTCAACTGTAGCACTCATTAAAAAACTAGGTGGAAGTCCAATTGTGGCACTCCCACAAGTAAGTGGCAAAACCATGCTAATAAATGGTAACATTGAAAGCTTCACCAAATATGCCACACAAAATATGTTATTTTTATCCAAGGCTATTGAAAGAGATATTTTGATAGCTGGAATTGAAAACACCACCACCCTACTCTACCGTGATGAATATAAAAAATTTGGGATTAGTGACACTATCGGACAAAAAGTCCACACTATCGCGGAGGCGTTGTTGAAGCTTATGCAAAAGAATCCCATAAAAGATATTGCAACAAATAAAACCACAAACAATACAACGAATAAGATATATTATTTATTACCACACTGTACAGAACAAGCAATCTGCCCCATTGACGCCAAAGCTTGGCAACAGATATTTGAAAAACTTGGGGTGAGATGTAATATTCTAAACCTTGGGTGTTGTGGAATGGCGGGGAACTACGGACACCAAAGTGCAAATATCAACAACAGTGAGAAGTTATTTGATATGCATTGGCGAGAGACGGTAATACACCATAAAGATAATGAGTGCTATATGGCAACTGGATACTCATGTCGCACTCAAAGCAAGCATCTTGCAAACGTATCACTACATCACCCAATAAGCGTTATTGTTGATATATTAGACTTCTTGCATAACCTATAAAATGCTAAGTAAGTACCTGAACAAATATTTTCTGGTACTTACTGTCATTCCCGCGTAGGCGGGAATCCAGTAAATTCAAATATATGATAATAAAATTTGCATGTTATAAAACTGGATTCCCGCCTACGCGGGAATG
>CANISK010000028.1 GCA_947470205.1 Neisseriaceae bacterium
GCTAATGTATTATTATGCTTTCTGTTGTCTGCAATAATAGATGGTAAAAAATAAGCAAATAAACAAGCAAATAGACACAGCACTGATATAAGTAATGTAATAATTTTTTATTTCCTCTTTAAAATAGAATAATTTTAGAATAAGCTATTTCAATTTTATGATATTATATTTTTCAAAATATCAATTGGCAATGTTAACCACCGCCAATTGTTAAGTAAACTGATACTATAATAAAGATAAAGAGCGTAAAATATTCTCTTCACAAGACTCCATAATATCTGCCTCGGTATCATTTTGATGGTCAAACCCCTGCATATGCAACACACCGTGAACCACCATATGAGCATAATGAGCGAAAATAGTTTTTTGCTGTGTTCCTGCTTCATCTATAATCACATCATCACACAAAATAAGCTCTCCGCTTAGAATATTAAATTTGATGCGAGATTCTTTATATTCCAATGATATAACATTAGTTGGGTGTGGTTTATTTCTATATTTTTGATTAAAATAAAGCGAACGCGCTGAGTTTACTATTAATATATCAAGATTCACCTGAAGAAAGGAGCTTTGCAATGATGAAGTTACCCACTTGGTGAAATCTTTTATTTTGGGCTGGTAGAGTCTTTTGACTTCTTTATGTAAAGTGATGTTGATCATGCTTTTCTTCTTTTTGGAGCCAATCTGTGCCTTGCAGTGAGATTGCCACACCCTGATAAATCATGATTCGCAATGACTGAGTTTATTTGCATCTTACCCTGAACTGGCATTTAAAATATTTTCATTAAATAGAACATGGATCCCCGCATTCGCGAGGATGACAAAAAAGCATTCGCGAGGATGACAAAAAAGCATTCGCGAGGATGACAAAAAAGCATTCGCGAGGATGACACAGACTAAGAGTATACTCGAAGTATTTGGGATTTAGACAAGGCGAAATTATAAAGACTAAGAGTATATGGGTAGTAATTTAAAGTTATCCACTACTTGTAACCCAATCAAACCAATTAAAATCATCATCAAAAAATATACTCCGGTAATTTTAAATTGAACATCATGTGTTTTGTATTGTTTTAATAGACACACAAATGTAATGAGGTTGGTTATCATTAGTAAAATTATAGCTTGTTGTAGAACCATAATAAAACTATTTGGAAATAGCAACACTAAAAGAACCGGAGGTGTCATGGTGATAAATAAAGTAAGTATAACACCAATTTTTGTTTGGTTTATTTTACATGCATCTCGCATATAGTCATAGGTAGATAATCCGACTGTAAGAAAAGACGTTAAAAGTGCAATGTTAGAAAATAAATCTAATGCTATTTTCATAATACGAGGCACGTGTGGGTTGTTACTCAGTGCAAGTGATATCATGCCACCAACACTGCTATGACTGGATAACAAAGTATAAAAACTATTCGCTCCAGAGCGTGGAATTAGGCTTAGCATAATAGCTACCCATGTGATGTATAATGTGGTCGGTAAGATAAGCCCTATTTTAAAAACTCGTTTACATGTATCACGATTATAGTTATTGATTTTGGCAATTATCGGAATTAGAAAATGAAACCATAATGCACCAAATAATACTGGAAATGCATGTGGAATATATTTGATTTGAGTCAATACAAAGCTGTATAATCTGTCCGATAAAAAAAATAAACCCGTGGATACTACACACAAAAATGTGACAAGCTTTATCCAGAAAATAATTTTATTGGATTGTATAACTAAAGATGCACCTTTTGTAAACACTGGGATGGCTAGTATTAAAAAAATTAATAATGCGTGGTTGGTGGTCATCTTAACGCTAAAGATGGGAAAGACCGTTTTATTTAATAAATCAGCTCCACCGCTCATATATACAGACAGCAAAGCATACATGAGCATACCGTTGATTATCATGGTAAATAATACAGCAAATTTCCCAAAATTATAATTTACTATAGTTGTTATGTTTGCATTATTTTTATAGACTATAAACAACTCAAGCGATGCTATCGCGATAAAATAAGATAATATTCCAGCTATGATTAAAAATATGCTTGAGAAGATAAAATTTGGCCCTGCGGATAGCAACGGCATAGCAAGACAACCTGCCCCCATGGAACAGCCTGCAACCATAAAAACGCTACTGATGAATTTGGTATTTGACATTTTTTGAGTATTATTCTTGCTGATAAAGTTTATAAATTAATGTTAGGTATGTTTTGTATTGAATAATACGGAGTGGTGGGTAAAATAACGATGGTGCCGCGAGCCGGAATCGAACCGGCACGGGAGTGAAATTCCCGAGGGATTTTAAGTCCCTTGCGTCTACCTGTTTCGCCATCGCGGCTAATAAAAAGCCAAGAAAAGACAGGCACCATCATTCGTGGAGGCGGGGGTCGGAATCGAACCGGCGTCCACGGATTTGCAATCCGCTGCATAACCACTCTGCTACCCCGCCATATTTTAGCTATTGCATAAAACACATAAGATGTGTAATAAATCAATAACACCTGAACTACATAAGCGTAACTGGAGCGGGAAACGAGACTCGAACTCGCGACCCCAACCTTGGCAAGGTTGTGCTCTACCAACTGAGCTATTCCCGCAATATATTTGTTCAAGGAATGCATTATAACACACAATACATAACCGCTGTCAAGAGCAAAATCCATATTTATTCAAAATAACATAACAAATATCTGTAAATACGAATAATTTTTCCTCAATAAATGTATCTATTTTTTGAACTTGAAGAAATTTTGTTCAGAAAATATATACTTAATTTGAAAAAATAAAAGCCTTGATTGGTACATCATAATTTACTAACAACAGCTTGTAAACAATTCCACGTTAGTGTTTCGTTGTAGGCTCTAGATAATGCAACACAAAACAGATTGTTTGTCTTTAAATTTGCCAATTCTGGAGGTTTTTCGTGATCAAACCCCGCCCCTTCGATAATAGCCGTTGTGTTACCATATATTTGATAAAATAACACACATAAACTAAAGATTTGTTGTTGTTTAATCTGCAGAGCATTCGCGTAATCATCATATAAACCACGCAAATCTTCTACAATTAATATCTTGTTTGCGTTTTCAATGCTAATAAACTGTCTTTTTTCATCACTTTTGGAGGTATACGTAAATATTAAGTCAGAGTGATCAATAAATGTAGCATTTTTTCCATCCCACAACACATTTTCACCTTTAATATCCCCCATGTTTGTCTTAAAATTAGAAAATAATTCTTTAATAATGTATCGTCTAGTCTCTGGGGTTAGTTTTTTGGATTTTAGTAGAGTACATATATCATCGCCTAAATATTTTTTAATATAAATTACACGGGGCTTATTTTTGTCATTGTGATATTTGATAAGACTAAAGCCTTCTTTGATTAAGGTATTGTGCAGTTCAGAGCATAAGGCGTCATTCTTATTATTTTGACAAGACTCTGAGATTATTACAACACGTTTATTTTGAACATATTTTCCATGTTTATCCAAACAAATCCACACACCAGAAGTTTTTATTTTTTTATAAGCACCATACGCAAAATTTTCATGTTTATTTGCTGTGTTTACTGGATATTTTACATTTTTTAGATTGGGTTTTATGAGAATGTGGAATTCTTCACCATTTTTAAATATTACTACTGAGTGTTTGCGTTGGGATTTTAATTTCGATATATGAACTGGTAATTTTGGTGACAGGTAACAATTTTTGATAGCTTCATAAATTTCACCAATCTCCACACGTTGATCTTCTGGTAAACCAGTGTTGATATTTTCCATAATCTTATTTGCCTCTAGTAGGCTATTGGTCATTATTTGCATGAGATCATATGGTATTTGTTCTGGTTGTGTTTTATCTTCAGTGGCGACTTGTTGTTTGGGGTTAAAAAGCCTGTATGAAGTTTGATTGTTTTCTATTGGTTGAAAACAACTGTTAAATGAAAAGTTATTTTTTGGAATATACAATTTGCTCACCTCCAAGTGTATTATTATAATTATTGAATATTTAGTTACAATAGTACAGTTTATTTATCAGGAAAACGTCAGATCATCTTATGTAAATACCTATGAAACTGCCTGAATTGATTCCTCCTCACCCGAATCCAACACCTCCAAATGCATCCATCGACCATCAAATAAATCCTTTAATTGTGGTGAATTGTTAATAATTTTTTCCACCAACTTTTTTGGGGCATATACAAACACAGTCAACCTCAGGGGTTTATGCATTAATTTGTCCCTATAAAAAATGCTCTGATCTGGTAGCCCCATTTTTAAATCACTAAAATTACCCTTTATCACCCCAAACTCACCCAATACATTATGAATTGCTTTATTTCCAGCACCATATATACATTTATCTGTAGTAGAAAAATAATATTGACTATTAATCCAATGACCAACAATCACAGGTGCATTAAAAATAAAGGACAATATTTCTCCATCAGGATCTAAACTTGGTTCATAGGAATGTAAAAAAGTTCTTCTATCTAAATTTATGTTTTTGGTTATTTTACGTGGGGCAATAATAAATGCGGCATTATTTGCCAATGCCATTTCGGGAATTAATTCCGCCCAATTGGATTTGCGAATATTTACATCTTTATCACCATATAGGCTAGATAACCTTTCTGTGCGTAGTAAATCACACGCAAGATTGATATCATTCATAATTGCAATAAAAGATTTATGCTGCGATTGATTCATACCCTCAAGATTATAATAATCAAACTTATCCACAGTGGTATTATGGCAACAGCTCACAAAAAATATTTCTTGTGGGATGTTTATATCATGCTCTTCACATAAAATTTTGCGTACTTCATGGTTATTTAACCCCTGACAAAAAGCAATGGAATTTGGGATTCCACCATTGCCACCGCATGCTCCACAGTCTAAACTAGACTGAAAGGGGTTATTGTCACTCTGTGCTATATGACCTGCTATGATCACAAACGGTGCAAAATTATTAATTAACCCGATTGCCTTTAACACAAAGTTTGCATTTTTGGCAATATCCACTGGGGTGAAACCGTGGAGTTTATCAAATACATCAATACTTTTATTTGAGTATATGGTATTTTGTTGGGTTTTAAATACTTTACTTAGTTTATTTGGAAAGAGTGTTTTGAAGATGAGGCTAACACTAAAATACATCCCCACTATATCAAATAAAACCAATGGAGCAAAAAATGTACTTTTAGCCCTACTGAGTAATTTGTACAAACTCTTTTTTAGATTAGTAAACGGATTTGGCGTGTTGATGCCATTAGATTTATTAACCAATGCAACCTCAGGTTTTACTATTGCCGGACACTGTAAAGAACAAGCCTTTGTCTCTTCATCTTGTAATAAAAACCCAACCCCGAAAAAACCTGCAAAACCAAAGGTTTGATGATTATCTATATATTCTAATTTACGTCTTATCCCCTCCGATCTTGTATCTATACAAAAAACCATTTGACTTTTAGGGTGATTATTATCATTGGGTGGTACATCTGGTTTTAAATCCACACTCTTAATCTTATTTAAAATATCAGATTTATATTCTATTTCTATGGAGCGTTGCCATATTATTTTAATATTGATGGTGGTTAATACATTATATAAGCCTTCGCAATGGGCTAATTTTTGTTTTAGCGTTTTTGGGCGTATAATATGGTTACTGTGATCTATATTTTGAGTAAGAGTAAACGTGCAACCATATTCAAGATGCAATGCATACTCTAAAACTAACCACATAGCTAAAACATCCTGAATTTGAGCTGTTTTATGAATGTATGGGTTATCTGGGCGCTCTTCTAACCACTTAACGAATCCACACCATCCGATAATTTTAAAGACAATTGTAATCAAATAAGGCTCCATGTAATCACCTGGGACTTGTAACTTTGAGAATAAATGTTCAATTGAGTTAATGGGATCCATAGATCTAACCTCTTTAATCGCAGATCTTAGGTATTTGTTACCCACACTACTATAATCCAACCAAGACTCATATAGATTATTATTTTTTATTGGCATGCTCCATTTTGCCTGACCAGTATCAAAAAAATCAGCCATAAATTTAGCCACCAGCGTTGCCACTTTTTTGTTTTCAAGATAATTTGGCTGTTTTTCAACTTCATCACTAATTAAAATATTTACAGGGTTAAAGTTATTATGAATCTCTTCCTCTGGTGAGGACTGGGTTTGTGCATTGGTTAATAAATCAAGTAAAATATTATGGTTATGGTCACTAAAAATATTTTTATCTTGTAAAAATTCTTTTACTGCGCCATCTAGACTATTTAATGAGATCTCCCCATTAGCATAAGCCTGATGATAATATTCAAGATTTAAAGCGCCGTTAATTTTAATGTATTGACTAATATCCGCAATACACTCATCGAAAGTTTTGCTTGTTCGTCCATATAGTGGATTTACCGCAATAAAACTCTGCAATGGCCAATAAGTTGGAATGTACGTTTTTATTTTTAATAAAATTTGTTTTAACATAATAAACTCACCCCTTAACTTAACTTAACTTAACTTGGTTAGTAACCAAATTGGATTTATTCCGTTACCAATATTAAATAAAATAGTAAATACTATAAATCCATGTTTCAATGGTGATATTTTAGCCACCAATGAATCTTTGTTCGTAGAGGAAAAAACATGCTCTTGTAGTGAATGAAGTATGGCAATAGCTAAGATAACGAATCCAATAGCGGTAACGAATAATAACCAGTCATGCGTATTGGCTATGGTGTAAAAAATATTTATTTCACTAATAAATGTTGCTGTGCCTGGTAACCCAATCCATAAAAAGAAAAGAACACAAAAATACATATTGCTAAAATTTAAGGTATTTTTTGTTAAATGGCATTTATTATTTACATCGTCTTTTGTGTTATTAAATAGCAACTGCAATGATAAAAATATTAAACCAGAATTTATTATCTGGAAGATTAACAATGAATAACTAATTGAATTTGCTGTATATAAGCCAATATCCATTATTGATAACTGTGCGATAAAAATATTCAAATTCACGCGTTGTATATCTATGGCTCTATTTGCCGATGTTACTAAAACAATAAAAATTAACTGACAGGTTAATATGTTTATAACTGATGGCGTATGTTGTACAAATCCCATTATTGCCAAATAAATTAGGCACAATATCATAGATAGAAAAATCACCATTCCGTAAGTAGTTGTAAATAGTTTACTTAAATAATCTCCGATTTTGCGAAATGGATGTAGCAAAATATTTCTATATAACTCCTCAATAAATAATTTATTTCGGCTTAAATGATAAAGATATAAGTTTTTACCTTGAGGTTTTAGCCAAATTATTATTTGTAATATAATTAAACATGACGTGATGGCTAATTTGTAATAATCAAGCCGATTTACATTCACATGTATATTATGCATAACAATTGAACTTATGAATGATTCAAAATAATAATAACATCCCGTTAGTAACACTACCACTGAGATTAAAATAATTTGTTCAAATTTTTTGGAATTTAGGGCAAATATTCCACTTAAAATAGTTGCCAGTGTGATTACAATAAAACACGATGATATTAAAGTGGCGTTATTTAAATTATTTGTAAATGCAAGATATTTGCCAAAAGCTAAACACAATAATACGAATATTATTACCGTTAGCAATTTATTGCCCAACCTAGTCTTTATATTATGATCTGCAGGGCTACGACTGAGGTTATTTCCTGCGTTTAAAAATAAAAATGCTTTAAAAAACCCATGTGCAATGATATGAAATATAGCCGCAGTATACATCCCCAAACTACACTGCACCACCATAAAACCCATTTGCCCCATTGTTGAGTAAGCTAGTTGTTTTTTTACATCGCTTTGAGAAAGCATAAAAAAAGAGGCGGTTAGGATTGAAAGCACACCAATTGTAAAAATAAAATTTGAAGTGAACGGACTTAAGTCAAGTATTGGGTGAATTCTTGTCAATAAAAAACCACCAGCGTTAATAACCCCTGCGTGCATTATTGCAGATACTGGAGTTGGGGTTTCCATTGTGTCAGGTAGCCAGATATGAAAAGGGAATTGTGCTGATTTGGTCATCACCGCAATAAAAACCAATATCCCGATAACCGTACTTATGTGTGTTATTGAGGGTATTGATAACGTAGTATTTGTAAAGGTGTTGATGAAGTTAAAATCTGAGGTATTAAAATATTTATAGGATAAAACAACTGCTGATAAAAAACTTAAATCCCCCACCCGATTAATAATGAATTTTTTTTTGGCGGCTTTGTTGGCATAATCATCATAATGATAATGGTTTAAAAGTAGATACAATGACAAACCAATAAATTGCCACGCAATAAAAGCCGTCAACAAATTACCGCTCATTACCAAAAAAGATACTGCGGCGGTTAAGATGGATAGTTGTGCCATGAATCTGCCTTGTGTGATATCGGAGGCAACATAATACGTGGAATATCTGTGAATAATGAAACTGATGAAATTGATAAAAAGTAACATTACTATGGTGAGATTGTCTATTTGTAATTTTATAATCAGATTTAGGTCGTTGTTATGAAAAAACAATACAGAATAGGTTTTATTTATTCCGATATTTTGTAATAATAATAAAGTGATAACTAACGATATAAAAATAAAAACATTACTTAGTAAATTTGTATTTTCTTTTTTGAAATGATAAATAAGAGTTAATATCCCGCCTGATAACGGTATGAATGGTAGAAGAAAAAATAAATTCATAATAATCTTCCAACTAAAAAAACGCCAGTTCGACACAAGAAACCAGTAAATAATGTCATTGCGAGCCTTTAGGTGTGGCAATCTCATAAGCAATAAAGAATAACATCGATATGAGCGCCAGTAATTGAGATTGCCACGACTTGATAAATCAAGTCTCGCAATGACTGTGTTTGTTGTTATGCGTTCTCGATGAGAGATATCTCCTCTGTTGTTAGGTCGTATAGCTTGTACACCAAATCGTCAATTTGTTTTTGTAGTTCTTTTACAGATTCTTGTTTTGTGTCATCCTTAAGGTAGTTTTCAGATTTAGTTAAGTCTAAAATTTGCTCAACAAGTTCAACTAATTCATCTTTTTTATTTTTATTTGCATCATAAATCACGGTTTCACTCAAAGGGGTAGCGTAAAGCTCAAGTGATTCACCTTTTCGTTTTCCCATATGATAAAACCAATGGTAATATAGTTTAGAGTTAAGTAATGCCAACACGTATTTCAATTCATGTTTTGCAACATTAACCTCTAAATCTGGAGCGGTTATAAAATATACATCTGCAGATGCAAACCATGGAATTTCATTATAAGCAAAAGTGTTTACTAATGATCTTTGTGGAGCCACTATCTTTGGTGCTTCAAAAATTTGCTTTTCCCGAGCCCAGTGGAGTAAATACCACTCCCTCTTTCCACTTTGAAATTCTCGCCGATCTTGCAAAATTGGTTTATATGGTAATAAATATTTATAGATTTCCGAATCATTGGAGAGTTTATCAGATCCGCTTAAATAAAAGATAGTTTCCTCTGTTTTTTGAATTGTATAGAACTGCTTAATATGAGAGTTTTTATAGAACGGTTTGATGTAGCGTATTTCTTCACTAAAATTGCAAGTTTTTTTATTATTAATAAATATACCCCCACCTTTTATATAATCTTTGTTGTGATATTCAAGTATGTGTTTGGGGCTAACTTTATCTGCACCACTTATAATTCCTTGATTAACTTGAAATTTACTTCCAATTGTGTACCCATTTTGTTTGACTTTATGTATTATATTAAAAATCGAGTTATCTTGTGTTGCATGAGACATACGAATGTAGCATTTATCTCCATCATATAAATCATTGATTTTAAATGAAGTAGAAAACTTATTATTTCCATTCATTAATTGCAAAATTGCAGAGTTTTCTAGTTTATTATTTAAAGATGAGTTTGCAACTACCACTTTGGTTGACAGTGGAGTGGTTCTTTCTTTTACTAGTCTAGTGATCATGTTGTGCTGACCTAATGCAGACTCAAATACTTTAGCTCCATTGAAGTTAATTAGCTCAGTGATGGTTGCACGCTCTTTAAAGTCTTGACGTAATTTTAAAGCCCCATCAGCAGTAATAAAGTAATTAGTAGTAATATAAGTTAATACACCATGAGTTTTTATAATATCAATACCAAGATGAAAAAAGAAATAGAATAAATCCATCTTGCCTTTATAGTAATATTTTCCCCATTCATATAATTTTATATTCTGAAATATTTCTTTATGCCCTTTTTCACCCACATATGGAGGGTTACCAATTACCACATCAAAGCCATCTTTTATGCCAAACATAAATTCATTATCATAAAATTGACAAATATTTTTAGTATCAAATGGGTGATAGCTCTCAATTTGTTCCAAGTATTTAGATTTGCCAAATAGTGAATCGTTCTTTCTTGATACTTCAATTAAATCATGGTACTGTTGACGAATATTTTGTTTACTTTTATAGGCTCTCGCTCTAAAATACTTCTGTCTTAATTCTTGCAAAATATTAATCGTATCGATATTATCATTTAAATCTCCCTGCCCTGTTTTTGCAAATTTAATTAAGCTATTACAACAGACAAATTTAAAATCTAGATTTGGTAATGGTTCAATACTGTCCTTATCTTCGTCAACCACAATGGATAACCACGCTCTTAATCTTGCAATTTCAATTGCATTAGGCTCAATATCCGCTCCAAAAATACTATTTTCAATGATTTTTA
>CANISK010000029.1 GCA_947470205.1 Neisseriaceae bacterium
CATATGCAAGAGATTTTTATTAGCAACACTCGAATATCTAAGTATAATAATGAATTAGAGTACGTGGAAAATATTAAATTTTCTCAGTTTTGTTATCCATTGTTACATTACTTCGAAATAACACTCAGAAATAAAATAAATAAATTCTATGCGAATAATTTTGGTGATAATTGGTTAATTGATTTGCCATCTATTTTAAATTTTGACGCATCTATAGTTGATAGAGTTAGTGATATCAAACTTAAAATTAAAAATAATATTATTACCAATGATGATGTTATTGCTAATTTAACACTCGGTTTCTGGGTGGATCTATTTAATCCAAAATACTTGTTGCGTACCAAATTATACAAAGAACAGGTGCATAGTATTTTTGGCATCTCAAAAAAGAGTATTCACAAAGAATATTTAATTAAACTTCACAACGAATTAAATACAATACGTGGTTTTAGAAATAGAATTTTTCATTATGAAAAAGTACTAAATCATTCTAAGTACTTGCACGCTCCAAAAATATTAGAATATTTACTATATCGAATGGATGTCAAACACTACATTCAAAATATGTTAAAGCAATTTGATATTATTTTAACTCCACCACCTAGATTGTAAAAGAAGGTACAGAATGAAATCTGTTGATGTGAGTGTATCAACATTGTTATTTCAAATATTATGAGTATATGTTGGTGGAGAATTAGCTTCCAATAAATATGTATTATTAATATTATTTTGCGATATACACTATCAAATTGGTGGTGTATCTTTTCACTCAATTTAAAAGGAGCACCTTTAATCATGTCACAAAAAATAATAGTAAATACCCAATTTGATGCTGGAAGTATTATAGTTAAAGAATTAAATGATGATGGAAATTTGCACTTTACAATCCGCAATGATACAAATTCACACTTCAAACAATGGTTTTATTTTCAATTAATTAACGTTAAAGATAAATCGCTTAATATCCATTTAGATGAATTAGACACCACGGCATATATAGAGGGTTGGAAAAATTATAATATTTGCGCAAGTTATGATAACCAAAATTGGTTTCGTGTAAAAAGTAATTTTAACAACAAATCCCTAACTGTACCTTTAAAACCGACAGCTAATTCAATTTATTTTGCTTATTTTGAACCATATTCTTATGATAGACATCAAATGTTAATTGGCAATGCAAATTGCCACGCACAAGTGAAACACACAGTATTGGGTTTTACTAAAGAAAAACGTTCAATTGATTTATTGACTATTGGAGATGAAACTGCTAAGCATAAAATTTGGGTGATAGCTCGTCAGCACCCAGGTGAGACTATGGCGGAGTGGTTTATGGAAGGATTTATTGAGCGATTATTGGATAATGATGATGCCGTAAGTAGAACATTGTTAAATGATCACGTATTTTATTTAGTACCCAATATGAACCCAGATGGCTCTTGTAATGGTAATTTGCGCACTAATGCACATGGAATAAATCTTAACCGTGAATGGCTAACCCCAAGCCTTGAGAAATCCCCAGAGGTGTATTTAGTACGTGATCTGATGTTAAAAACTAAAGTGTCAGCTTTTTTTGATATCCATGGGGATGAAGCTATTCCATATGTATTTTTAGCGGGATGCGAGGATAATAGTAGTTTTAGTGATAAACAAAAACGTTTAAGTGGAGAATTTGCAGATACATTATTGAAAATCAACCCTGATTTTCAGACCAAATTTGGTTATGAACGCGGTCATTTTAATGTGGAAAATAGCACTATCGCTACTAGCTGGGTTGGTAATCAGTTTGATTGTTTAGCGTATACATTGGAAATGCCATTTAAGGACAACGCTAATTTACCTAATGATGATTATGGCTGGAATGGGGATCGTTCTTATTTATTTGGACAAAGCTTTATAAATGTGATAAACTTTATCAGGTTTTAATTGATGAATCTGAGGGTGAGGTTTCTAGAATCACAAAAGCGCTGGAATATTGTTTTTCATCACTAATACTAATAAAATTATTAATAATATGATGTTGTTTCAGCCATTCATTAATAGAATGCTCCAGATGTAAAATTGGCTTACCCAAATTATCATTTAATACTGAGATATTTAATAAATTAATTGGGGAGATAAGTCCAGTGCCACAAGCCTTGGCAAAAGCTTCTTTAGCTGCAAATCTTTTAGCCAAAAAATTAATATTATCTTTTCTGGTGTGATATATATCCTGTTCTTGATTGGTTAGTATTCTATTAATAAACTTGTCACCATATTTATCTAACATATGTTTTATGCGTGTGTGATCTACTATGTCATGACCAATTCCAAAAATCATCATACACTCCTTGTCTTTGAAACCTGGACGTTGTTAAAAATAAAAAAATTACTCTTTCTGGACATTTAGTCCACCGCGTAGTAATTTTTTTATTTTCGCCTAGCCCAGATTTCAAATACTGCGAGTGTATTAAATCTTTAGCAATCAGATTTTTCATTTGCGATACCGCAGATGGTAAACCATAAAACACACTTTGCGCAATAATTGCAAACCCAATATTTAACTCATGAATATGTGGTAATTGGGCAATAGGTGCGACATTGTGATAGTTTAATCCATGTCCAGCATTTACAGTTAAATTTAATGAGTGAGCATATTCCACCATATTTTTTATTTGCAAATACTCAGGTTGAGTATAATAGTTATCTTTACTTTTTGCATATTTGCCGGTATGAATTTCAATCGCATAAGCATTTGTTTTTTGAGCATAACTAATTTGTTGTTCATTAGCATCAATAAATAAAGACACTTTGATATGATTACTTTGCAATTTGTCCACCATAAGTGCCACATTATCAAAATTTTTTATCACATCAAGCCCACCTTCAGTGGTAAGTTCTTCGCGTTTTTCTGGCACTAGACACACAAAATCTGGTTTTATTTGAAGTGCTATATTTAGCATTGCAGTGGTTGCTGCCATTTCCATATTGAGTTCCGTTTTAATTACTTCTCGCAATAACAACAAATCTTTATCTTTAATATGTCTTCTATCTTCACGTAAATGTGCAGTGATTAAATCAGCCCCATTACTTTCAGCAATTAGTGCCGCTTCAATAACACTTGGGAATACTTCACCTCTAGCGTTTCTAATAGTTGCGATATGGTCAATATTCACACCAAGTCTGGTCATAAAGAACCCTTTGTAAGAAATTAAAAAAATAATTGTAACATAATCTCACAAACTGAGCATACAAAAAATAAACCCTCTGATTTTAAATAGAGGGTTTATTTTGTATGCAAGAGCAAATGAGAGCAATTAAAGAAATAGGCTACCAATTATTTTGATAAACATGCCTCTGGTGCTTCTTTTTTTATTCCTTCAGGTTCTCCACGGTATTTTATCTTGTATAAGTGATTTAAATACCATAAAAACCCACTGTTACCACACCCAAGCCTTTGTGCTAAATTTTGCCAATTCACTTCATTATGGCCAATTGGGTTAACGGTAACAAGTCCAGAAGACCAAGATGCTTCAGATAAACCTGCCATTTTTGGTAACGCCATATACATCATGTAGTCTGCGTTGGCAATATTTTCAGACCACAAAGTCCCTTCAATACCATCAATGTAACCTTGTTGGTTATCATCTAATCCTTGAAGAGTTTGATGAGCGCTAAGTGCACTGGATAAAGCACCTTCGGTATCTGAATATGGCGTAGACCAAGTAAATCCTGGTTCAGTAATGTCAGGAGTGTACGCTACATCAAAGTATGTTTTATCCGCATAAGCCATCACTGTATGATAATTATTTTTTGCTAAAGTTTGCGCTTGTGTAATTGCAGTTACAGTATCAGTTGGCTGTCCTGTTGTGCTCCATACCCATACGTGGCCAACTTGATTACTAGGTACAATCTTTGTGCCAAGTTCGTTACCATCTGTTTGAATAAATTGTTGCCATCCAGATATTTTGATATCTTGATGTTTACTAGCAACCTTCATGAAAAAGGCATGTGATTTTTCCAATGCATTTGCGCTCGTATTACCACAACTTGCATCATTTGTCCATGCGTTAGCACTCACTTCATCGCCACCTAAGCTGACCTCTTTATTGCCTTGACCGTAGATTGTATTTTGCCCACTAAATTTAGCTCCTACATCTGTAACCAAATTATCCATAAATGCTGTAAATTTACCACCTACTGACACGTCTGTATCATATGTACATACTGGCAATACATCATCAGTATATCCCTGTACTGACACATATTTAGAGAGATCATTTGGATCTACAAGTATATCAGGAAATGCTTTTATCATAGATCTAGCATGTCCTGGTGTGTCTATTTCTGGAATAATAGTAATACTGCGATCGTTGGCGTATGTTTTAAGTGCGTCTATGTCTTGCGATGAATATGTTCCTTTGTATGTTGTGTTATAGACAGGCAATGCACTTGTTGATACATTTTCATGCAAATTCCCCTGTACAAACATTAGAGCCGTCATGCTATTTATTGGGGTACTGCCTCTTGTGTCAGCTTTATTGGTAATTGCATAATCATAACCACCGAAGGTTATACGTGTTCCCTCATCGTCAGCAAAGTGCATATGTAGGGTATTTAATTTATGAATTGCTGCTATATCAATTAAACGTTTTACGTCATCAACTGAAAAGAAGTGCCTAGATGTGTCTAATAATACCCCACGATATTTAAATCTTGGATAATCTAGAATATTTGCCCCCTGTATTGTTCTATTATAATTCCATAGTTGACGTAAAGATTGTAGTGCATAAAATGCTCCAGTGCTAGTGTGTGCACTAATAGTAATTGCATCATTCGTAATATCAATAATATATCCCTCCGGGTTGTTGAGCATTAGTTTTTGCTGTGCATCGTTAGTTTTTTGGATAATTATCCCAGAGGTATTACTTACATTGTCAATACTTACACTAATACCTGGGAAGTCATGTTGCAGATCTTCTTGAAAAAATTTCGCTACTGTGTTTGCATCCGAAAGGGTATTGTGTATAATAATATTGTCTGGAATGGAATAGCTAATACTAGTTGTTGTGGCATATATCACAGGGCTTGGGACGATAATGTTTTTATTCAACCCCGGGGCTGCATATGAATTGTTATTCCAATTATCCGTAATGTGAGCTGCGATAGCGGCTGACACTGTTGATTGATCATAGTTAAGTAAGTGATATGTTGATGTATTTGTTGCAAGGTTTGTAACCACACCATTTACGACAATAAATAAATTTTGTGGTACTGCCGAATAATTTCCCAGCCCCCATTGATTATTATCTTTTAATATTATAGTGTATGTTGTATTGGGTTGAAGTGTAAAGCTATCACTTGGAGCAAGTAATGTTGTAGTACCAGCGCTCAAATCCGTATTTGTAATTGCAGTTTGTTGATAAATTAAATCTCCACATGCTCCATTTGTTGTTCCTTCACATATTTGCATTTTAAGATTGGGGTTGATGTTTTGTAACCCTGACTGTAATTGTGTAAATGTTCTTGGCATATAAAAACCAAAGCTCCAATTGGTAATTTGCGATTGAGAATTGTTGATTAATGTGATAGTAGTGGAAAATTGACCTGCTTGACCGGTTATCGGAGTGTTTTTTGCTGTAATATCTTCAATTGTAATCTTTACATCCTGGGGTGGTGGTGTAACATTCTGTGATGAGGTGGAGTTATTTTGACATGACATAACGCCCATCAATAATGCGCTTAACGTTATCATCTGATTTCTTTTCATAAAACATCCTTCTAAATTAAAATTTTATGTAATGTGCAGTATAAATTACAGTACCTAAAAGAAGATTTTGTGAGTATTATTTCGAAATATAAAAAATGTGCTATTTTTAAATGAGCATAAATAAAATTTACCACAATTTCACATCAATAGTCAAGAATCATGTAAAATACCATTTTAATGTTGATCCATTTTTACAAAAAAAGTATATCATTGTGCATGTATTTAAATTTATTATTATATTATCTACATTGTTTTTAATGAGTTGTTCTGGTGTCACCTTCTCTAATTGGCATTTTCCATATACCATGGACGTGGAACAGGGAATGTACATCACAAAATCACAATATAAGCAATTAAAACTAGGGCTCACAAAAGAAAAAGTAGCATTTATTTTGGGCTCCCCTTTATCCCAGTATTTATTTGATAAAAATCAATGGAGCTATTATTATCAAAAATATGCTAACAATAAGCTAAACTACGCATATACGTTAACCATTATTTTTAATCAAAATAATGAAGTGATTGAAATCAATAAAACAGGTGATGATTTATTTGCTATGTAAATTTTATTTAATATTAGGGTGATATATATGGGGCAACGTGTAGTTGAATTGGGTTTAGTTGGTGCAAATGGTAAAATGGGGCGATGTATTATTGATGAAATTAAAAGAGATAAAAGATATCATTTGCAGTGTGCAGTTATAAACCAGATAGAAACTAATCTCACCCATGATAGGGAATATCAACATATTTATACAGATAAATTAGATAAACTAAATAAATCAAATGTGGTGATGGATTTCTCATCTCCCAAAAGTACCATTTGTACATTAAATTATTGTGTGGAGCATAAATTACCTTTGGTGATAGGCACGACTGGTTTTACTGAATTAGAAAAATTTTTTATTAATGAATGTGCTACAGCTATTCCCATTTTATTTAGCCCCAATATGAGTTTATCTGTTAATATTTTGTTTGAACTTGTTAAATTGGTTGCAAATAAGTTGCCAGATTTTGATGTGGAAATAATAGAAACACATCATAGATACAAAAAAGATGCACCATCTGGCACTGCTTTAAAATTAGGTGAAATGGTAGCAAACTCTCGTAATGTATCATTAAACGAGGTTGCCAAATTTGGACGACACGGGTCTAATGAACCAAGAAATATTGGTGAAATTGGCTTTTCTGTAGTTAGAGGTGGTGATATTGTGGGTTCTCACGATGTGAAATTTATCAACGATGGGGAAATTTTATCTCTTAAGAGTGAAATTAATAATAGAAATAGCTTCGCTAAAGGGGCGCTTATGGCTGCAGGATTTATATATAATAAACCCGCAGGGTTATATAACATGAAAGATGTACTAGGTAATCAGATTAATGAGTTATCAACAAAACTATGATGCATTGGTAATTGGCAGTGGTCTAGCTGGACTATTTGTAGCACTAAATCTTGCAAACACCAAACGCAAAGTATGTATTATCACTAAAAAATCATTATTTGAATGCAATTCATACTATGCACAAGGTGGCATTGCAGGGGTGATTGATGAATTAGATTCTATAGAGAACCACATCCGAGATACTATAATCGCAGGATCTGGACTTTGTGACCCAAAAGCAGTTGAGTATATAGTTAGTCATGGGCGAGATGCAATATATTCCCTGATAGATCTTGGAGTGGAATTCACCAAAGACGATACTCACCCCACAGGTTTTCACATCACTCGCGAAGGTGGACACAGCCTCAGGCGTATATTACATGTGGCGGATAAAACTGGAGCTGAGATAATAACTAAACTTGTGAGCAAGGTTATTGCTCATCCAAATATTACAGTATTGGAAAATAGTATCGCGATAGATCTTATTTTAAATGATACTCATAATAAGTGCGTAGGGGCATATGTATTTAATAGTAAAAATAATCACACCATTACCATATCAGCCACAAATATTATTCTTGCAACTGGTGGTGCATCTAAAGTGTATTTATATACCACCAATCCAGATACTGCAACTGGAGACGGTATAGCAATGGCATATAGGTCTGGGTGTAATGTCATAAATATGGAATTTATCCAATTTCATCCCACATGTTTGTATCATCCGCACGCAAAGTCTTTTCTTATTTCAGAAGCACTCCGTGGAGAAGGTGGTATCCTAAAGCTCCCAAACGGTTATCGGTTTATGAAAGATCATGACCACAGGCTAGAGCTCGCCCCTCGTGATATAGTTGCCAGAGCAATAGATTTTGAGATGAAAAAACATGGATTGGATTGCGTGTATTTAGATATATCACACAAATCAGCGTCTTTTATTATAGAGCATTTTCCAACGATATACACCACATGTAAAAATTTTAATATTGATATTACAAGTGCCCCGATTCCGGTTGTACCATCTGCACATTACACTTGCGGTGGAATTGAAACTGATTTATCTGGTAAAACCAATATAAGTAACTTATATGCAATTGGTGAGTGCGCGTCCACTGGTCTACATGGGGCAAATCGTCTTGCGAGTAACTCATTACTCGAATGTGTGGTTATGGGAAATGCCGCAGTTACAGATATTTTAAATCGCCAAAATATAAATAACCATATAACATTACCCCAATGGGATGATTCTCAGGTGGTAGATAGCGATGAAGAAGTGATAGTATCTCATAATTGGGATGAGTTACGGCGTATGATGTGGAGCTACGTTGGGATAGTGAGAACCAATAAGAGACTGGAGCGCGCTCTTCACAGGGTGGAATTATTAGAAAAAGAAATAAAAGATTATTATGCAAATTTTAAATTATCGTTAAATTTAATAGAGCTTAGAAACTTAGTTTGCGTTGCCAAATTAGTGATTGAGAGTGCTATGTTACGCCATGAAAATATAGGATTGCATTATAGTGCGGATTATAAAAACACACAAAGTAACAATTACCCAATAAATACTGTTTTAAATAAGGAACAAAAAGCATAATGCCAGTGATTACAATCCTCCCTCATAAAGAGTTATGCCCCAATGGTGCGAAAATAACAGCCCAATCTGGTGCAAATTTATGTACAGAAATACTAAATAATCATATAGAAATAGAACACGCCTGTGAAATGGCTTGCGCATGTACCACGTGCCATGTTATTATTAAAAAAGGTTTTAATTCATTAAAAACTCCAGCTGAACGTGAAGAAGATTTATTGGATATGGCATGGGGGTTGACTGGCACATCTAGGTTATCGTGTCAAGTTACAGTAGAAGATGAGGACTTAGAGATTGAATTACCACGTTATACAATTAACCACGCCAAAGAAGGGTAATAAGATGCCTCATAATCAATCAGCCCACACTACAGATAATCATAAACAAAAATATAGCAATTACCTCTCGCATAGCGATTCCCAACATGGTCACTCACATGATGACCATAATCATAATAATTTGGATAATCATCGCCATAAAGATGGCCATAGTCACGATCACGGGCAATCATTTGCTTGTGGATTTGATAGAAATGCTAACGGGCGAGCATTAATGTGGTGCCTTATTATTACTTTTGTATTTTCGATGGTAGAAGGGTTGGGTGGTTACTACACCAAATCAATTGCCTTACAGTCAGAAGCAATCCACATGCTAACAGATGCCGCGGGGTTATTAATAGCATATATAGCTAACCAAATTAGTAAACGTCCGGCAACTGTTAGTCTCACATTTGGCTATGGGAATATGGAAGCAGTGGGGGCGCTGATAAATTGTATCTTTACTATTATCCTAACACTTGGTTTAATATTTGAAGTAGTGCAAAGATTTTTTGTGCCTGTTGACGTTCATGGGATTGGGGTATTTGTATTGGGGCTTGTTGCATTATGTGTAAACGGTTTATTGGTGTTTATTTTATCTCGTATGTCTGGGTCTTTAAATATCAGAGCAGCGCTATTGCATGCATTGGGAGATTTACTGGGGGCTGGAGTTGCTGTTTTTGCTGGGCTTGTTATATACTTTACTGGTGTATCAATTGTAGATCCAATATTATCCCTTGTGATTATCTGTTTACTATTAAATTCTAACTACAAACTTATTAAAAAATCATTGCGTGTTTTATTAGCAGGCGTTCCCGATGGGTTGGACTATGTGCAAATTGGTCTAGATTTGGAGAAAGTCAAGGGGGTAGATGGCGTGCACGATTTACACATCTGGTACATGAGTGCAAATAAAGTGGCCTTGTCTGCCCATATTATCGCAACAGATTTATACACGTGGCAAGATTCATTATTGCAATGTCAAAAGATGTTATCCCAAAAGCATGGGATTGAACATATCACACTACAATACGAATTTAGCCCAGAACATCTACACATGAAATACTGCGACTCCAAATAGGTATACTCGTCGTCTTTGAGCTTTATGCGGTGTTGGAATTAAAAAAATTGTTCCTTATGGACAATCAGTCCACGGCGTCACAATTTTTTTAATTCCGCCTTGCCTAAAACTCAAATACTTAGAGTGTATACGCTTTACTCTGAGAATCTAAATTTTTATAAATAAAGATATATATGTTAAATCAAGATCTATTTATTGAGGCAAATACATTTATACCAGGTGGTGTAAATTCTCCTGTGCGTTCTTTTAAGGGTGTAGGTGGGGTGCCATTTTTTACCAAATCCGCCAAAGGTTGTTATTTATTTGATGTTGAGAATAATAAATATATTGATTATGTATGTGGATGGGGTTCATCTATTGTGGGGCACGCACATGATGAAATCGTGAAAAATGTGGCAGAAGCTATACAAAGAGGCTTTTCATATGGTACTCCAACTCATCTTGAAACTACGTTGGCAAAATCCATTTGTGAACTTGTGCCAAGTATAGAAAAAGTGCGTTTGGTGAGCTCTGGTACTGAAGGGGTAATGTCTGCCATTCGTTTATCTCGTGCATATACCAAGC
>CANISK010000030.1 GCA_947470205.1 Neisseriaceae bacterium
AAAATTTATTAAATAGTTTATTGTGCTTATTGTCATTCATCTGTGTGAATATTAGAAGCTGATGACCCGTGCTCGCCAACAGTCCAAATTTACCTTTTGGAATATTATATATATCATTTTTATATGTGGGGTTATTCTGATATTTAGCATCAAAATAGCGTAAATCGGTAATGAATTTATCATCGGTTAGATACTCCTCATCACCTTCTAAGACATTTAAAATATTATTAGATATTTGCTCGTCACTTGAATAAAGTTCTTGGAGTTTACTCACCTCGATATCATCAATAAACTCAATCGGATTAAGTGTTTCATCGGCATTCAAAATTCTTTGGTCTTGACCTACAATATCTTTAATTAACCTAATTTTATACTCAAGACGCTTGACTAATTTTAAATATTCTTCTAGCTGACTATTTGGGTGCATATTATAAATTAACACATGATCGTATTCGCTACCAATACGATTAATGCGTCCATTACGTTGAATCATTCGAACCGGATTCCAGTGTAAGTCATAATTAATTAAAATTGCACAATCTTGTAAATTTTGCCCTTCAGATAATACATCGGTCGCAAATAGATAGCGTAACTCACGCTCTTCACTCTTTAATTGATAATCTTTACCTTTTGGGGAAAATCTTTTAGCTAAATCATCAATGATATTGCGATTAGCTGAAGAAACAAAGGCACATTCATCAGGGTTATATAAAAAATACTCTCCAAATTCTTCTTCCAGATGTTTGATTGTATCGGCAAAATAAGAAAAAACTAATATTTTAGGTTTACCATTGTTGTAGTGTTTATAATCATTTTGAATACTCTTAAATAATTTCGCCATATCTTTAATTTTATCGTTATCTCGTTTCAATAGATTGAGTTGAATATCTAAGACATCCAATAATGCCTTTTCTTTAGTTATATCATTATGCATCTGCTTATGATTAAATGCTGAAAATTCAAATTGATAATCTGGCTCACCACTTGAAACAAGATTATCTAATGTATAATCATCGCCATATAGTTTAATCATTTCACGTAACTGTGCTAATGGCAAGATAGCATCACGATCTAATGCATTTTTAAATATATTTAAGGTATTGCGATAATTATTTAATGAAACCTGCAGTGCATAAAATGATGACTCGAGGCGTTTTAAGAAAACAATTCTTAATATTCCATATAATCCTTTTTGACGATTTAAAACTTTATGTTGTGGTGTTGATGGCATAAGCTTAACATCGGCTATATCTTTATTATAAAAATCATGGTGATAGATCATATAACGATATGGAATGAATCCGAGAAATTGTATTATTTGATACACCAATCTTAATGGTGAACAAGTTTCAAGATATTCACTTTTATGAAGTTGTTTGAATGTGGCTAGTTGATCTAATGGGTGTTTGTATATTGTTAATTTATCATCGAGAGTTTTTTCAATATCTTTTTCTTGCTCTTCATCATATTCAGAATATAATTCTGGTATTAAATAAATATTTTTAACAACATCACCAATGTTAGTGAAGTTATCATAACTTAGTTTAGTGGTGGCATTAGTTATAAAATTTACCAGTTCAGGCTTAAAGCCATAGCTCCGAGAATATAATTTTTCCTGTGGAAACTGCAACTTTGGCTCAAAGTCACTAACCTCTTGCTCTCGCAAAATCCCCTGCCTAGTTCTTCGCACTACAAATTCTTTTAATATTGGATGTAACTTTGCTCTGCGCTGCGCTATTAATTCTGGCGTAAGATTTTCAATCAAACTTTCTGATTTACGAATTGAATTAATAACATCTACGACATTACGCATTCCTGTACCATTATTACTTGGAATCATTAAAACATTTGCGTCCCCGCCACTGCCTAATAATATCTGGTTTAGTAAATCAGTGATACTATTATTGATTGGCGTTGCAGTTAGTAATAAACTATGTGCGTTTTTATTTTTATTAATCCATTTACGCACCGACTCAAAACGAGAGCTTGACGATCCGGTTCTTAAGTGATGAGATTCATCAATCACAAATAAACCTACTGGTGCATAACGGTCAAACTCCATATGTTTTTTTAATTCGCCATCATTCTGTAAGCTTAACACATCAATATCTACTTTCTGTTTACGTGCTGCATGTTCCCACTGATTTTGTAATGACTTAGGGCAAATCACCACCACGCGTTTAGATGATTTTTTATAACGTGCAATCACTTCCAGTGCTGTTATTGTTTTACCCAAACCAACCGAATCACACAGCATGGCTAATTTGCGTTTATCTAATCTCTTACATACACTATTGGCATTTTTTAACTGATACTCAAATAATTTATAACCCACAGATACCTGTTCCCCAACAACCCCAATTTCATCTTGATATAACTCCCATAACGTTTTAATATACATTTCATAGGGGCTAAACATCACCTCACCAACTGGAGACATATCTAGTATTTCAGTAAATTGTCCATCCCAATTATCTGCACCCTCATCATTCCATAACTGCTGAAACCATGCATAGTGTCCAATTAGATTGGGTTCTTTACCGTTTACTTGGTACTTAACTATCATTTCGTTGTGTTCAATGTAATTAAGTTCAATATTTCTATTAGAGCTAATTCCATTACCAGTTAAATTGCTAGAACCAATAATTCCAATAGCTTGTTTTAGTATATCATCTTCTTGTTGATCTGAAAAAATAAAGCACTTGGCGTGTAAAAATGTCCGTGTAAAAACTTTGATTTCCAATTGCTTATTTTGAATTAAATTTTTAATGAGTTGAATTGTGTCTGCATATTTAGGGTCAATATTTAACTCTTGCAAATCGTTGATTAAATCTAACCGAGGAAAGTCACTTTCAACTTGATCTTTTTTGTACCGTCTAATCAATGGTTCTTGACCGATTAATATTTTAATTGATTTATATGTTTTTAATAGGGGTAAAATTTGATACAAACCGGGTAAATCAACATATCCAGTAGCAATGCATAAATGATTATAGTTACTTGCATTGTCAGAAAAAAATTGGGCAATTGAGTATCTCTGATTATCAATTAAATAATATTTCATTGTTATGTAATTTCTTTTTATGTTTATTCGTGATTATTTGTGATTATTTAGCAATACAAATAGTTGCTAATTATAGCAAACTCAACATTAAATTTGTGGATTTTTTCTTAATTGAACAGAAAAAAGATATTTCGGGTTGTATTTTCCTTAGTACATGATACACTTTTTACATATCTAGAAATATTCTAACAGAGATTGGGGGAATTAATATACAATAATTAATTATAGTAACATATGGTGCCGTAAAATGCAAGGTAAACTCGAAACATGGTATTTAAAAACAATTGATAGTGGTGATCTAACGTATGATAAATATCAAATTGAATTAATTAAAAAATTAGACACATTTGCCAATAAGATAACAAAAGTTGACTTTAGTGTAATTAGCTGGTTATCCGCCAAATTGGGCTCGACTAATTATGATGATAAACTTGGATATTATATATATGGTAGCGTTGGGCGTGGTAAAACCATGATAATTAATGAATTTTATCATACACTCGATACACCAAAAAAATGTAGATTTCATTTTCATGAATTTATGAATAATATTCATCAGAATATTTTTTTACTTAAAAATATTGCCAACCCGTTAAATAAAATTGCCACAGATTTCAAAAAGAAATATGACATTATTTTTTTAGATGAAATGCATGTGGGCGATATTGCAACTGCAATGATTTTAAAAAATTTGTTTTTAGAGCTATTTAAACATAAGGTGTATTGTATTGTATCATCAAATTATTCTCCAGATGAACTTTATAAAGATGGTTTACTACGAGATAGATTTATTCCGTCAATTAATTTACTCAAAACGCAGTTAAATGTAATTAAAATTAGCGGTCATGAGGACTATCGAATGATTGATAACCCAAATAAAACTAACACGTATAATAAATTATTTTTTATCAATGATATAAATGCCCATAACGCACTCGATGAGATTTATCATAAAATCAGAAGAGGTGGAGATGGTGATGTGGTTGGTGATAAGGTTATCATACAGTCTCGTTGGATATCATGCATAAAACATCATCGTAATATCATATGGTTTGATTTTGATGTGGTTTGTGGGGATAATCGAAGTAAAATTGATTACCTTGAAATTGCCAAGAGATTTGATTGGGTGATTATTGAAAATGTTTATAAACTCGATGCCACGCAAAAAGATGTCGCGCGAAGATTTACTTGGTTTATTGATATTTTATATGATAATCATAATCAAGTTGCAATATCTTTAAATTGCACACTTGATGATATTTACATATATGGGGAATATACCAATGAGTTTATTCGCACAAAAAGTAGATTGTATGAACTTAGCAAAATGAGCGCTCCTACCGATTTGAGCCCTCGTGAATGACAGGGTATTTATTGGTATTTTTACTTTTGTGGATCATCAACAATGTTATAATCATCACCAATGTCAAAATCTTTACCAAACAATAAGATCGAGAATTTGGGGTCTGATAAACTAGGAACTAAAACCAACACAGCATCATCTTCTTTTGTGTCTTGTAGCCCAAAATAGTCATCTGGTGTTAGTGTTTCATTTTTAGCAAGCTTCTCCACCATGTTTTTTAACCATTTTTGTTGTAGTGATGTATTAATATTATCCCAGATACCATCAGTTGTGTTTATTATATGCGTAATTCCTAATTCTTTTTTATCGTCTTCGGATAGAGTAAATTTAAATGCAGGTGCAGATGGATTTTGGTAATCTGGTTTTAAAGTGCAATCTTCTGCCATCTTATCAGCAAATTTATTTAACTCAATTAACAACTTCACCCTTTCTTTATCTTTATGTGTTTTGTCACTATTGATAATAACAGTTGCAATTTTTTGAAATATAGTTCCAGATTGATATTCTATATCTCGTGGTACGTTAATTGAATAATCTTGTATAAACTTTTGCGAACGTTCTGTATAGGCTTTATCTGTCATACTATCTAAATAATAATAAGCACCAGTAGATAAATTTACCACCGAACCATCTTCCATTATAAAACCTGGCGAACAGTCTTGACCATTTTTTTCTAAAATATATACCTGCTCCTTGAAATCTACGGTTACTACGGATGCTGGATTAAGAAACCCCCACTCCGTTATCTTAGTATCTAATTCATTATCTTTTGTTTTATATAGATTTTTAGCTCCGTAGTAGTACTGACGGAGTCCATCAAACCCTTTTGTCCCTTTTAAATTAGCATCCTCCACTTTAGATGGCTGATCGGTAACACGAATTTCGATTGTTTTATTTTCACTATCTATCCTTATATTGGCACCATCACCACCACCTTCAGGCAATACGTTATTCTTGGTAAGATTAGAATAAGGATAAACTAACTGCGAATCATTTTCCTTATTATACGAAGGAACCACCATGATAGTAATGTTTGGATCCTCTTTTTGATCTAGGATCTTTCTATATAACTCAACATAAGGTTCAGCGCCATCAGTTTCTACATTTTTATCCTGTGTAGATTCTTTGCTAGTTTCTGCCAACGTTTTTATCTTGTATGTATCGAGAGTGTTCTGCATATCATCCAACACTTGCTGTTTGTTGGGGATTAAATATCCATTATTACCAAAATTTTCATCTAAGAATCTTTGCTCTTTACTCATCTTGGTGAGTTTTTTTATTATATTGGGCAATTGGTTTATAAAAATCTCCTGACGTTCTTGATGCAATGCAATCACATATGGATGGTAATTGATACTATTATCATCCTCATCCTGTTGTTGGTCGTTATTATGTATTAATTTTTCATTAGGTGATAAGATTTCTGAAATTGCGATTAATTTATCAATCGCGCGCTCACGATTTGAGCCCAACAATTTACCAACTTTATAGATTTCGCACCATTTAAGCCAAGGTCCAATATTGGCATCATCACATAACTTATCTAATTGTTTTTCTGCAAATTTATGTAATTGCTTCATTTGTGATTTAAGCTTTGCAATTGCATCTTTAATTTCTTTTATTGAATAATGCTTATTGTGAGCCAATTTGGCCTGTGTGTCTAATGTATCATCTAAGTGATATAATCGTTCTTCAGTGGGCGGTACTTTAACTTTTGCTTCTACAATAGACAATGCATACTCCAATTTTTTTAACTGCACATCACACTCTTTTACATCATCGATAAAAGCGGACAAAGTGATGACTTCACCCTTGTTGGGTATCTTAAGGCAATCGTTTATTTGTTCCATGGTTGGTTTGGGTACACTTTGTTGATTTTTAGGTTCATGGTTTAGTCGCGCAAAATACTGAGAATGGGTTTTTGTGTTGTTTAGTAAAGCTTGTATCTTGTCATGTATATCGTTATTATAAGCGCTTAGTATTTGATTTTGTTGACCATTATTTTTTTTTAGTTGAGATTCCATATCTTCAGTTAAAGCAGCAATTAAAGCCTCTAGTTTCTCTAGTGGATGTGAGATATTGTAAGAGCTATCATGGCGTGAGATAAGTAAAAAAATAGCATACATTGATTCACGTTGATTGCAACCCAAATTTTTAAATTGTATCTTATCTTGCATTTTATTTCGCACATCCTCTAGGTATGGATTACCTTCATCATCCCTGAGATATAGCTCTATATCGTTCATGATTTGATTTGCTATTTTTGGATTTATTTTGCCGTTATTGGTCTTGTCAATATGATATTTCTTGATTAATAACACGACTTGCAGCATGGATAATTTATCGTGCTGCAAAATGAGTGGTTCCTTTGGTGAATCTAATAGAATTACTTGAAATTGTTTTTTGTGGCTATTCGTTAATAGTTGTGAGCTATAACCTGACCAGTGTTTGTTAGTATCAATCATTATAAAATATCCTTGCAATGTGGATTAAGAACTAAAATAAATTTTTTGGTTTTAATAACGTTCAAGATCGCAAAATGAAGGGCATGTAAGTCATGCGTGCTTAAGGAGTAATTTATATGTAGGAATAAGTATTAACTGGATTCCCGCATGTAGCGGGAATGACAAATAACTTCTTGGGAATGGTAATAATTTTTAGTTTTTCTTATCTTCCTCTTTTACTTCTGAATACTCAGCATCAATAACATCTTCTTTTTTACCATTAGACGTTGTGTTACCATTATCAGTAGATCCAGATTGAGCGTTAGCCTCCGCGTCATTTTTTTGCATATCCTGATACACCATTTCGCCGATTTTTTGAGAAACGCTCATCAATTCCTGCACCTTAGCTTCTATTTTTTCTTTATCATCAGTTTTGAGAGCCTCCTCCACTTCTTTAATTGCGTTTTCAATTTTAGCTTTCGTCTCAGCATCTACTTTATCACCGTAATCCTTGAGGGATTTTTGTGTGGTGTGTATCATTGACTCAGCGTTGTTTCTAGTTTGCACCATTTCAGTTAGTTTTTTATCTTCCTCTGCATGTGCCTCTGCATCTTTCACCATCTGTGCAATTTCATCTTCAGATAAACCAGAATTAGCCTGTATAGTGATTTTATTTTCCTTACCGGTTGCTTTATCTTTTGCTGATACATGCAAAATACCGTTAGCATCAATATCAAAAGTCACTTCGATTTGTGGCATACCACGAGGAGCTGAAGCTATTTCTGATAAATTAAATTGCCCAAGACTTTTATTTGCAGATGCAAGCTGACGTTCACCTTGCAACACATGAATGGTAACTGCTGGTTGGTTATCTTGTGCAGTTGAAAATACCTGAGAGGCTTTAGTTGGAATAGTTGTATTTTTGTTTATGAGTTTAGTAGATACACCACCCATGGTTTCTATACCCAGTGATAATGGAGTTACATCAAGTAACAATACATCCGTTCTTTCCCCGGATAACACTGAGCCTTGAATGGCCGCTCCAGCTGCCACTGCTTCATCAGGGTTTACGTCACGTCTTGGCTCTTTTCCAAAAAATTCTTTTACTTTATCTTGCACCTTTGGCATACGAGTTTGTCCACCAACCAAGATAACATCATCGATATCACTAACTGATATCCCAGCATCTTTGATTGCGATACGGCATGGCTCGATAGTGCGATCCACTAAATCATCCACTATGGATTCAAATTTGGCACGAGTTATTTTTTGTACCAAATGCTTAGGCCCAGAGGCATCCATTGTAATATATGGGAGGTTTATTTCAGTTTGGGCTGCAGAAGATAGTTCAATTTTTGCCTTTTCTGCTGCATCTTTTAGGCGTTGTAATGCCATTACATCTTTTTTTAAATCTATGCCAGATTCTTTTTGAAACTCTGTGATAATAAATTCTATGAGGCGTTGGTCAAAATCTTCACCGCCTAAGAAGGTATCTCCATTTGTAGACAATACTTCAAATTGACTTTCACCATCTACGTCTGCAATTTCAATGATAGATACATCAAATGTACCGCCACCTAAGTCATATACGGCGATTTTTCTATCACGACCTTCTTTTTTGGATAACCCAAATGCAAGAGCCGCCGCTGTTGGCTCGTTAATAATACGTTTTACTTCTAGTCCCGCTATACGCCCTGCGTCTTTAGTTGCCTGACGTTGGCTGTCGTTAAAATATGCAGGTACAGTAATTACCGCCTCTGTTACTTCTTCACCCAAGTAATCTTCGGCAGTTTTTTTCATTTTCTTTAAAACTTCCGCAGAGATTTGCGGTGGAGCTAATTCTTTATCATTTACCTGCACCCATGCGTCCCCATTACTTGCTTTTATAATGGAATATGGCATGAGGTCAATGTCTTTTTGTACTTCTTTTTCTTCAAAACGTCTTCCGATTAGACGCTTTACTGCGTATAATGTATGTTTAGGATTTGTTACTGCTTGTCTTTTTGCTGGTGCACCCACTAAAATCTCACCACTATCAGCATATGCGATTATAGATGGAGTGGTGCGAGCACCCTCAGAGTTTTCGATTATTTTTGCATGTCCATTTTCCATTACAGCCACACATGAATTTGTAGTACCTAGATCGATACCGATAATTTTTTTAGCCATTTTTATGTTACCTCTAAAATATATTTAAGTTTAAAATTTAATAATCTTTAAGTGTCTAAAGCAGCATAAAGCTCAAAGACGAAGAGTGTGTAACTATTTTGCAACCACAACCATAGCAGGTCGTATCACTCTGTCGTTTAACGTATAACCTTTTTGCATGATTTTTACTATAGTGTTTGGTGCTTGCCCCTCCACCTCTTCAGCGCTAACCGCTTGATGCAGATGTGGGTCTAGTTTATTTCCCATTTCTGGTTCAATAGTTTTAACGTATTGACGCTCAAATGTTTGGATGAGCTGTTTGAGTGTTAAGTCCACCCCAGTTTTAATGGCGGTAAAATTACCAGACTCATCTTTTAGTGCCATCTCAAGATAGTCTTTTACCACTACCACATCTTTAGCGAAAGACATAATCGCATAATCACGAGCTTTTTTAATTTCATCCTGAGATCGTTTTTGTAGATTTTGTAATTCGGCTTGAGAGCGCAGGTAAAGGTTTTTAAATTCATCAATTTTTTCAGCCATCTCAGTGAGTCTGTCTGGTGTGTTAGCTTCGTTTATTTCAGATGAGGTTTCATGCGCACAACAGTTTTCATCATGATGATGCGTGGTAGCGTTTTTACTATCTACTTCCGTTGTGGTGGTGTCATCATGATGATGCTCATGGTGATGTTTATGCATATTTGTACTTCCTTTATAATTAACTATATCTTATATATAAAGGCAAATATTTTTTTTTCAAGTGGACTTTGATAGATTTTTTTCTTTTAATGTGTAAATTATTTTGTCATCCCCACATTCGCATTGACTGGATTACCACTTACGTGGGAATGAGGGGATGTAAATTTTAATTATTTAAAATATCTAGTTTGATTTGAATTAATTGAGCTAAATCCTGATTGTCTCGGCTAAGCTCTAGTGCAGATTTATATGATTCGACAGCTTTTGGTTTGTTATTCATCACAAGATACGCGTCTCCTCTTTTTTGGTAAAATAGTGGCTTAAAGCTATCCTCTACCTTATCTGTAGTGATATTTATTGCATCTTGTAGTTTGTTGGTATCAATATAAACATCCGCTAAGCGTAACTTGGCAATTGCAACTAATGATTTATCTTTGGCGTGTAAAATAACCCACTGTAGATAATTCATCGACTTTGTGAAGTTTGCATCATCAAATGCTGTCTTGGCGGCAAAAAGGCTAGCAAATGAGGCATACTCTGTGGCGCTATATTTGTTTTCTAATTCATCAGTCACACTATAAATAACATTTTTGTCAACTGTAGGGTTTGTAAGAGTCGTATTGAGTGATAATTTGGCATAAATAATCGCTGCCTCTTTCGTATTTTTTTCATTTTTATATGATCTAATCCCACTAACCCCATATATTATTGCCATCACAACAATCAAGCCAATGATATATTTGCCATAATCACGTAAAAAATATTTTATTTTTGCAATTTGTTCTTGTTCTTCTAAATTTAGGTGTGCCATCATATTTTCCTTTTGAGATAATCAATTAAATTTGTTGTGTTTATCAAATTTTGTTCCCCAGTATCCATCAATTTTACCATAACTGAGTTTGAAGCCATCTCTGTTTCACCAATAATAATTGTAATTTTGCTATTTAA
>CANISK010000031.1 GCA_947470205.1 Neisseriaceae bacterium
ATTTAATATATATAGTGCACAAATATTAAAACTCCAACATCGTCACCCATATAAATTTCTCATGTGGTATTGTATACTATATTTTACCTTAATATCTCTATGCATTCCAGGTACCATCGTATTCGATATTGTGGCTGGATTTTTATTTGGAATTTTTTGGGGTAGTGTTTTAATTGCAACAAACTATGTTATATCAACGATTAGTAATTATATTTTTATACGTTTTCTATTTTATGATTTCTTTCATGAACAATTTAAACGTTTAAATATTAATATTACATGCAAAAATCAGAAAGATAAATTTATTATCTTATCCACCATGAGATTAATTCCGGTGATACCATTTTGGGCGGTTAATTTATTGGCATCTATTTTAAAGGTTGATTTTAAAATATTTATATTTTCAACTATCACAGGAATCGTCCCTGTTGCAATAATTTATTCAATAATTGGCAACACCACACATAACACTCTACTATCTAATGATGAATTAAATGTTACGATGCTTATTCAGGCAAATGTCTGGATTCCATTGGTATGCATTACTTTAATTAACGTAGTTGCATATACAATCATGAAATATTTTAAAAATAGGGCATAGTTTATGCTTATCTTTTATAATGATTTTTAGTATTAATTGTGCAATGCAAGATACATATTATTGTGCATGTAAAATTATGATGATATAATATTACTTCGTTGTGTCTTTCTCTGCACATTGTGAGCCTTGACCGGAGTGAGTGTGCCATTTGCTTATTTGAAGATTTAAAAACATTGGTTTCAAAATCGAAGAGTAAAATGATGGTGCTTTTATTAATAACTATATAGTAGGAACGTGTTATGGAACAAAATAAAAAGAAATTATTTGTAGCGTCTTTAAGTTTTAGAATGAGAGACGATGATTTGCAGGAAATTTTTAGTGGCGTTGGAAGCGTCGTAAATGCTAAAGTTGTGATTGACCGCGACGGAAGAAGTAGAGGTTACGGATTTGTGGAGATGGAGACCGAAGGCGAGGCAGATAATGCAATAGATAAACTAAATAAAACAATTCATTTCAATCGTGAAATTGTAGTTCAGGCACAAAAACCAAAAGAGCAAACCGCATAAATTTTTCTTCATTAACTTGATGGAGTTGTTACGTCATAGCAGCTCTATCGAGTACAAAATTATCAAATAAATTCCTCAATAAATATAAATGGTATTTTAATGGAACAACTTACAATCTAATTACTTTTTTATACTATATTAATAGTATATTTCTTAGTATACTCCAGCAGAATGAAAAAACCAGTTAGGCATCATGAGCAACGACGTTTAATCTCTGTAAATAAGGAGCGAAATAACAACACTGGGATTTCATTATGTTTGAGTATACATGATACATTTCGTTAGAGACCAATAAATACCGTCATTCACGTGTACATAATAATCTAGTAGATGCAAATCTCACATTATCATAAGAGTTGATTTGCAGATCTGGATTCCCGCATTCGCGGTAATGACATACTGGCAATTTATGTCGTTAAATATTAATGCTTTATATGTTTGTGTAGAATGCGCGTTATATATAATTGCAGAATCAGGTGGATTATGCAATTATATGTCTACTGTTATCAGATAGGGAGATTTTGGAATTTAGAAAGATGAATTGTTATCTTCGTGAAAATTATCGTTTTGATAATCATAGTTTTTTGCATGTTCATCTTCATGCTCACCAGATTCTTGCTCAAAAACATTTCTATTAGCAAGAACGTGAATCTCATTGGCAACAACTTCTGTGGTAAATCTAGTATTTTGTTGTGCATCAACCCATTTTCTCGTACGTAACCTTCCCTCGACATACATATGGCTACCTTTTTTAGCGTATTTACCGATAATTTCGGCAAGTTTTCCATACACTACTATTCGATGCCATTCAGTTTGTTCTTTTTTATCTTGAGAGACCTTATCTCGCCAAGCTTCTGTGGTTGCCAAACTAAAACTAGTCACGGCATCTCCATTTGTCATATAACGAACTTCTGGATCACCACCAAGATTACCCAGTAATATTACTTTATTTACTGATCCTCTAGCCATCATATTTTCCTTTATAAATTTGTTAATCTTTATGAAACTAATTAATCAATTTGTTCATTGCTAGATCACACTACTTCAGTATATCACACCAAATAAACATTTGCAAGCAAGTTTACTACCAATTTTTATTACGCAAATAATACTTTGGATATTTACTGGATATATAATATCCTATAATTATCAATGCTACATTAATAATATCTCCGTTTGTATTATTTAACAATGTTCCAATAAAATATTCGCAAAAAAATATTACAACCCACATCGCGGATAATATTAAATTTAATTTAATGAAATATATAGAGCTCCATTTATTTTGATCTACTTGTCTTTTGGCATATATTAATGTAAATGGCTTTTTAACTAATATTGAAAATAATGCAACCGTGGCAACAGCCAAACTAATATTATCTGAATAAATTTCTAGAAAATGAATATGCCAAAATAAATTAATACAATAGGCTAAAAATCCAGATAAAAAAATTATACTGATATAATCTTTATGTTTTATTTCTATATATGAAGTGGGCACAATGATACACCACGCGAGTAACACTGCATCAAAAGGTGGGATATATTTTATTAACCACTCTACCATCACCCAAGGGAAATATCCAAGAATTAATAAACTTATATATCCGCTCATGATTTATTGCAGTTTTAATTCGTAACGATCTTGTACTAAAATTAAATTGACAGTTACACCTTTTGTAAGCGGAGTGCGATTATATTGTGTAACTGTCATTTTTGTTTTATTATTTTTTTCTATTTCATATTGATACACACCAGTACCAGCATACAAATAATGGGCAAATAGAGCAATTGTAGCGCCACCTAAGGTGTATAAAGCAAGCCCTCCAGCTGAAATACCTGGACTTGCAAGTAGGGCAATTCCATAACCAATACCAGAACTCACACCCACCTCAACTGCGGTAATTTCATCTGGAAGATATGTGTTGTCTTTGATTTTTTCCACATGAAGTATCTTTACTGGTTCTGGATTTAATGTAGAACATGAAACTGAAAAGAATGTGAAAATAACTATAAATAGTACTTGAAACATTTGATTTATTCTCATGATATTTTAATCCTTCACGGGTAAATCTACCCTTAAACAACATTATCTGGATTCCCGCATATGCGGGAATGACATATATTATACCGGTGCGTTATTACGATCTACTGATGTTGTATTTGCATTGGGTGTTGGAGTCTCCACCGCAGCAGTAACTGGTTGCTCTAATGTTGCTTTAACTGACAAACGCATTCTTCCTCTATCATCAAATTCCAATGCTTTTACTTTTACCGCTTGACCTTCTTTAAGATATTTACGCACATCGTCAATGCGCTCTAGAGCTATCTGCGATATATGCACAAAACCTTCTCTAACACCTAAAATGGATACCATAGCACCCATATTTCTATCTAATATCCTAGTTACCACCCCATCATAAATCTCACCAATTTTTACTTCTATAACTAGATTTTCTATCATGGCTTGAGCTCTTTTTGCTCCATCACTTTTTGCACAAGCAATTGTCACCACTCCTTCTTCGTTAATATCAATAGTAGCACCAGTATCAGCAATGATACCACGAATGGTAGAACCGCCCTTACCGATGACATCTTTTATTTTTTCAGGGTTGATTCGCATAGTAAAGAGCTGCGGTGCACGATCTGATAACACCTTGGGGTATGGGAGCGCCTCTTTCATGAGACCTAGAATATGCATTCTACCTGCTCTAGCCTGCTGAAGTGCCACATGCATAATTGGACGTGTGATACCTGCAATTTTAATATCCATCTGAAGTGCTGTGACCCCTTTTTCTGTTCCTGCCACTTTAAAGTCCATATCACCTAAATGGTCTTCATCTCCTAATATGTCAGTTAGTACTGCAAATTTGTTACCCTCTAAAATCAAACCCATTGCAACACCTGCAACGTGATTTTTAAGTGGCACACCAGCATCCATCATGGATAAACAACCACCACAAACTGACGCCATAGAGGATGAACCATTTGATTCAAGTATTTCTGACACTACTCGTATGGAGTATGGGAAAGTAGCGACATCTGGAATCACTGCCTTGAGTGCTCTTTTTGCTAAATTGCCATGACCAATTTCACGACGTTTTGGTGGACCCATGCGTCCAGTCTCTCCAGTTGAAAACGGAGGAAAGTTGTAATGAAACATAAAACGTTCTGAGTGACTACCTGCTGATATTGAATCTACCATTTGTTCATCTGATTTGGTGCCAAGGGTAACTACTGCCAATGCCTGAGTTTCTCCACGAGTAAAGACTGTTGATCCGTGTGCTGTAGGTAACACATCTAATGCGATATTGATTGGGCGTACTGTTTTGGTGTCGCGTCCGTCGATTCTCGGCTCTCCAGATAAAATCTTACCACGTACAATGCCCGCTTCAAGATTTTGAAAATATTCATTTACAGTATTTACATAAAGTGTATCACTGGTTTCATTGATAAGTGCACTAATAACTTTTGCTTTAGCTTCATTAATTTTAATATAACGTGTAGCTTTGTCTTTTATGGTATAGGCAATATCCAAGTCTTGCATGGCAATTTCTCTGATTTTACTAATCAGTTCTTCGTTTTTAGTAGGTTCCACCCAATTCCACACAATTGGATTAACTTCTGTTACAAATTCATTAATAGCATTAATTACCACTTTTGATTGCTCATGTCCATAAATTATGGCATTTAACATTACATCTTCTGGCAATTCATTCGCTTCACTTTCAACCATTAAAATTGCCGATTGTACACCAGCAACAATAAGATCTAAACTTGATGTTTGTAAATCCGTACTACTGGGATTTAAGACAAATTCATTATTTATATAGCCTACTTTTGCACCAGTAATTGGGCCATTAAAAGGCACACCCGCCAAGCTCATCGCACAAGATGCACCAATAAGAGCTGGTATTTCTGGGCTTACATCTGGATTTAACGATAATACTTGTATAACAACATGAATTTCATTATAAAAACCTTCTGGAAATAAAGGCCTCATAGATCTATCAATGAGTCTTGCAATCAATATTTCATGTTCTCGGGGTTTGGTTTCTCGTTTTATATATCCACCTGGAATTTTTCCCACTGAATAAGTTTTTTCAAAATAATCTACCGTAAGTGGAAAGAAATTTTGCCCCGCCTTTACCTCTTTATTGGCAACTACAGTAATTAACACTACCGTGTTATCCATATTTACCAAAACACTTGATGTTGCCTGTCTTGCAAGCATTCCAGTTTCAAGCACAACATTGTGTTTGCCATATTTAAAACTTTTTGTAAATTTATTAAACATAATATATACCATTTCCTTCTTATCTGTACTCAAAGTTATTTGAATGTTGATTGCTACATGTTAAAAAAATCTATGCGTGGCTTCATCCTAATCAATATTAATATGAGAGATAAATTTTTTAACCAACGGCAAAATGCAACTCTCAAAAACGAAGAGTATATTTAAATAAAAATGGTGGACTAGATGCCACCATTTTATGCGTTATTTACGTAACCCTAGCTCTTTAATGAGAATGTGATATTGCCCATTATCTACACGTTTTACATAATTTAAAAGACGTCTACGATTGGATACTAATTTTAATAATCCGCGACGTGAATGATGATCTTTTGCGTGTACTTTAAAATGTCCAGTTAAGTCATTTATTCTTGCCGTTAATAAGGCGATTTGTACAGCACTTGAACCAGTGTCATCTGGTTGTTGTTGAAATTTTTTAATAATTTCTTCTTTTTGTTGAACGGTAATAGTCATATTATATATCCTTTTTTATAAATTACAATTTACCAGGTTATGGGGACTATACACCAGTAACCCAGTTTACTCTTTAATTTTGAGGCCCACACTTCGTTAGAATATAAAAAATGAAATTATGCACAGAAATGCACCACGTAATAATTTTTTAAATTCTACCCTGTCCAGACCTTAAACTATTCGAGTAAATATATATGTTTGATTTTAAGCAACTAACCTTCTGCGGTTATGCTTACTTTGATAATTGGTTTAATATCGTGATTTAAGTTAATTGTGATATCAAATTCACCAATATTTTTCAATGCTCCATCTGGTAATAAAATCGCAGATTTGGACACTGTGAGCGCAATCTCAGATTTTTTAATTGCATCCACGATATCAAGAGCAGTTACAGAACCAAATAATTTACCGTCAACACTTGCTTTAGCAACAATGTTAAATGGTTTATCATTTAACAAATCAAATTGAGATTTGGCGTCTGCTAGTTTTTGATTTTGTTTTGCTTCATAATCTGCACGTTTCAATTCAAAATCTGCTTTATTTTCGACATTAGCAAGTTTTGCTTTTCTAAATGGAATAAGAAAATTTCTTGCGTATCCTCGTGCAACCTTTACGACGTCTCCAATCTTACCTAGATTAATAACGTCTTCTAATAGAATAATTTCCATGATATATTTTGTATCCTTTTATTATTTGCGTTATTTATAATTAATGTTGATCTGTATATGGAATAAGCGCCAAAAATCTTGCTTTTTTAATTGCTTGCGCCAACATTCTTTGATATTTTGCAGAAGTGCCAGTTATGCGTGATGGTATAATTTTACCAGTTTCTGTAATATAATTTTTTAATAAATCTGCATCTTTGTAATCTATTTCGGTATACTTTTCTGCGCTAAATTTACAAAATTTTTTTCTTTTTATATTTTGATGACGTGACATTTTTTAGTTTCCTTCTATCTCTAAAAAGTCTATTTTTTTAACATGTAGCACTAGCTGGGATTTGGAATTTTGATTTAAAAACCCAAACACTGTAACATTTTTATATAGTAAAGTGTTACTTAGCGTGCTATCTAATTCAATTGATACACAAAAAACTCTACAGTATATTTGACAAGTGTTATTGTGTTCAATTTGTTGTGATTTATGCTCTACAACAAAAGATGTGATGGGGATTTGTGTAACGGTGTATCTTAACGGATATACTTTGACAATTTGACCACTAATCTCGAGTGTATTTGACATATGTTTTTACATTAAAGACTTCGCTTTTTCGTCTTTCATAAATACTGAAGGTGTGGATACTGCAGTTTTTCTAGCAGTCACCAAACTACGTAAAATGGCATCATTGAACTTAAATGCGTGATTTAATTCGTCTAATAATGCATTATTTGCCTCAAGGTTTAGTAACACATAATGTGCTTTGTTTACTTTGTTAATTGCGTAAGCTAAATGTTTACGTCCGCAATCTTCAAAGCGGTGTATGATTCCGTTATGGGTTGCGATAAGTTTTTTATAGCGTTCAACCATTTGACCCAGTTGTTCACTTTGATCTGGATGAACTAAAAATGTGATTTCGTAATGACGCATGCAATACTCCTTATGGGTTAAACATCTCATTATCATGCTAATATAATGAGAAAGGTATTTATAATATACTCAATCATCTTCCGCGTTGGACTAGATTTAATTTTTAATACAGTGAGATTGCCACGCTTCGATAAATAGAAGCTCGCAATGACGCAGTAAAGATTCCATTGTTGAAGGAAGAGCGGTATCTCAATCAGTGCACTTTAATAATATGTGCGATAATTATTATACCATACTTTTTTATTATATTTGAAATTATATCATTTTTAGGGATGAAGATAGTGTGAACAAGGAACCTAATGCATGATCATCATTTGACATTGCGGTTACCTTGTTGAGTTTGACAAATTAATCTAAACGCATAAATGGTAGCCATGGTGAATATTCGTTTGCATTTGATTTATTTTTTTGTATCGTTTTTTTCTTAGATTTAACATCATCACCTAATTCTTTATTTATTTATATAGTTTCACAAGTACCATCTGGACGATACGCCATTAATTTTACAAATTGCGGAAGACAAAGAGTATACCTTAATAGGTGCTCATTAGGAGATTTATAAGCCTACTCCATCCATCAACTGAGATAAATAAAAGTAGTTTTATTGGTAGAGATATTGTAACCGGTGACATCATCATCATACCCATAGCCATTAGGATATTTGAAATCACGATATCTATAATGAGAGACGGTAGATAAAGTAGGAAACCAATTTTAAAACCTTGGGTAATTTCTGAAACAACAAAAGCTGGTACTAAGATAATAAAATCATCCTTTTGTGTAGTGCTTAACATTTCTGGAGTCCAGTACCTCTTAAGCGATTTATAAAAAAAGTCACGTTCTGCCCTATTGGAATGCTTTAGTAGAAAATCCTTAACTGGTTTTGCAGATGTCTCAAAGCCTTCAATCAACATTGGAGCGGTTATTTGAGTGCCATTTAATAAATTAGTTTTGAGTAATGTGTATGTGTTATTGTAAACTGGCCCCATAATATAAAATGACAAAATGATACTTAATCCGTAAATCACAATATTTGGTGGCACTTGTTGAACCCCCAAACTTTCACGAGTTAAAATACATACCATGGCAATTTTAATAAACGATGTAGTTAAAACAAAAATAACCGGCATTAAACTTAAGCCAAATAAAATAAACATCAGTGACACTGGATCATTATTCATTGCCTTTGCCTTTCTTGGAATAATACTGAAGCTCTTGATTTTTTACTGATAAATCTTGCTCAAGGTTGTTGACTTGTTGTTGTAAAAATGTATTAATGTCTTTATCATTGACCTTTGCCTGATAATTCTTCAGTTGTTCTAATTTTTTTTGACCATCTCCAATGGAGTCTTTGAGTTTATCAAATTCATTATTTAAAATAATTGCACGAGAAGAATTTGCTGGTATATTATCCATGGGAATAGTACCCACCACCTGCCCCACATCTCCACTTGAATTATTATTAGATGATCCATTGCCACTTCCACCACCAATGCCAATATTATCTTTACTATCAGCCTCCGCTTCATTTGTAACTGATGCATTGCTGTCTGGATCATCACCTGAAATAGCATCCATGGGTATTTCTATATTATATTTACCGGAGAAAATAATCTTGCTTGTGGTTATCGCCATTAGCTTCATACCAAGCAATTCGCCGCCTAAATATAGATGTTTATTTTCATCTGTTACAATATATGCAGGATTTCCAGTATATACTGTATATATTTTAAAAGGTAATGCAATTATTGCATCTTTAATGTCAAGGTTAAAACTAATTACACCGGAATATTTTTCATCTAGTTTCAATAAATTGGTGTGTAATAGATTGGATTGTCTATCAGTTAAAAATCCTGATAATGTAATTTTACCGTTTGGTAAATCTTCTTTGACATCTAGTGTCATTCCTATGCTATTAATTACAGATGTAACGTCATCTTTAATTTGTTTTAGATCATATATCTTAGAGAAATCAACATTATTAATACACGGTAAATATGAATTTAAGACTATTTGAGCATCGTTAATTTTACCAAGCCCATCCAATGCAATCCCATTTATAACTATATTTTGAGTTTCTTTGTCGTACACAGTGTGTAAATTTACCACATTTGCATCTTTTAATGCTGCCTGAATTTTATTTTTTGCATCCTCTGCTGAGGTTAAATCAAATTTAAGAATTTTCGCATAGTCTTTAAATGTATCAACAATAAATTTCTTATCATCCTTGCCATCAATGAGTCCACATACCAAATAACCAGTTTCGGTATTTTGTAAATCTAAATTCATATATTTATTTGGCAAATTCGCAAATTTGCTCTTTACTAAAGACATGAGTGCGTCATGTTGTTGTTTATTGGCATTAATTGTTTTTGTATTAATATAAAATGCTGTGCCGCTATAGATGATGATGATTAACACAGTTGAAATTGCAAATACACCATATAGATATTTTGGATATATTTTATGAAAGTAGATTAATTTCTTTTTAATAAATTCAAAAACTTCTAATGATTTATCTTTTATAATTTGTTTATATTTTACAAAATACCCCATAAATAATATGAAATATTTATTGGAATAAATACGCTCTTTGATTCCATTTTTAATAATTTGATCTGACTGGGTGGGCTCTATACTTGTTTCATTATCTGAGTTAATTAATTCATCGTTTAAATGGGTATCAATGTGTTCAATAATTGGCCAATTGGAAATACTTGCACTTCCCCCAATCGCAATATTTATCCCATCAAAATCTATATAGCATGGTAACGACAAAGCTGTGTTGGTTGCTATTTCAGTGTTATCAAAAGATTTAATGGCATCATCTAGTGATGAAAATTGTATTGATGGATTATCTGTATCTGTATCTGTAACTGTAAATGCACATGATTTTCTATCAATTGAGTTACTAACGAGATAAATATCTGCATCATATTTATTGCTAATCTCGAAAACAATATTTGGTGGTAAGTCAAACTCCGCACCAGACTGTTCCCCAGAAAATACTTTTAAAATTATCACGATGTACCAACCTTACTATTTTTGAGGTGAGCAATTTTAACAGCAAGTCTGCCATTTAATTCTACTAAAAATCCTTCCGCCATGATAATACCATTTAGCACTATCTTTACCTTTGGTGGCAATGGCCCTATATCAACCACATCACCACTCTTTAAATCCAGTAGTTCATTTAA
>CANISK010000032.1 GCA_947470205.1 Neisseriaceae bacterium
ATCTGGTGGAGAGGGCAGGATTCGAACCTGCGAAGGTAAAACCGCCGGATTTACAGTCCGGACCCGTTGGCCGCTTGGGTAACCTCTCCACTGATAAGATACGAATTTTAACAAACTTATACCCCTGCTGTCAAGTTATATTTTAGGTTTATCCAATAAAATTTTCACAATAATCGCACTTTGGACATATTTCTTGCTCTCCATAACGTTTAGTGATTTTGTGTATCAATAACGGATGCTCACATTTTGGGCATTGTTTTGCAAATGGTTTATGATTAAATAAAGTTTTACATTTGGGATAATTGTCACATGCATAAAACCAATTTCCATATCTATTACGTTTAGATACAATATAACCCTCGGTACATTCTGGGCATTTAATACTGTCTGCATCATTTTCTTTATTCATGTTTTCTATATATTTACATTTAGGGTAGTTGCCACATGAAATAAATTTACCATATTTGCCACTTCTAATAAATAACTCCCCTTCATCTCTTGGACATAGTCTACCCTCAACTAGCTCTGGCTTTTCAGGTGGTGGGGTATTTGCGTTTCCGTCAACCAGTTTTCGCATATAATTACAATCTGGATATCCAGAACAACCTACAAATCTGCCATATTTACCAAGTTTTATTAGTAAATCCTTGCTACATTCTGGGCATTTTTCGTCTAATTTCTCAGCTGTTAACTCTGAACGTGCAACACCTTGTTTTTCTGCAACTATTGTCTCCAGCTCATGCCAAAAATGTTCAAGAACTGGAATTTTACCAATTTTACCATTGGAGATTTCATCTAAAGTATCCTCTAGATTGGCTGTGAATTGTAGATCTACGTAATTAGTAAGATGTTTGGTTAAAAATTGGCTAACCATGTCACCAATTTCAGTTGGAATTAATCTTTTTTTATCTACGATCACATATTCACGTTTTTTTAGTGTAGATATAATACTTGCGTATGTTGATGGCCTACCAATGCCAAATTCCTCAAGTGCTTTCACTAAAGATGCCTCACTAAAACGTGGTTTAGGCTCGGTTTGATGTTCTGTATAATCAATTTTATCTTTATTTACCACCTCTCCTTCAGCCATTTTAGGTAACTGCATTTCATCTTCATCAGCATTTAGCGCGCTTACGTCTTCTTTGCTTTCGTTATAAACACGCATAAATCCATCAAAATTTACCACCAGTCCATTAATTCTGAATTTAGCTTTGTCCATCACTAAATCTATAGCAGTAACATCCAAGACTGCATTTGTCATTTGACATGCCACAGTGCGAAGCCAAATTAATTGATATAAATCAAACTGGTCACTAGTTAAGTATTTTTTAATTACTTCTGGAGTCCGTATAATTGCAGTAGGTCTAATTGCCTCATGTGCCTCTTGCGCATTTTTAACTTTACTTATGTATTTCACCGGGCTATCTGGGAGATATTTTTTTTCATAGTTAGTGGCAATGTATTCACGAATTTCGTCAAGTGCTTGAACGGATAAATTTACCGAATCGGTTCTCATGTATGATATTAAACCCACGGTTTCATTACCAATGTCAACCCCTTCATATAATGACTGCGCTACTTTCATGGTTTTATCTGGATTAAAACCAAATTTACGTGATGCATCAATTTGAAGACTTGAGGTGATAAATGGTGGTAATGGATTTTTTTTCCTTTGTTTTTTTGTAACCGATTGAACTTGTGCAGTCTTAGATTTATCCAAACTCTCACAAATTTCTATTGCTTTTTCTTTGATATTAATAGTTTTAGTGTCTATTTTCTCTTTGTTGTATTCAATTAATTTAGCAATTAATTTTTTATTCTCTTTCTGAAAGTGCAATAAAACGGTAAAATAATCTTCTGGAACAAATTTTTTAATCTCATCCTCGCGCTCACAAATTAAACGAAGCGCTGGAGATTGCACTCTACCTGCAGATAAACCGCGTCTTATTTTTCTCCACAATAAAGGAGATATGTTAAACCCTATGAGGTAATCTAATGATAGCCTAGCTTGTTGTGCCTCTATTAAATTCTCATCAAGTGCTCTTGGGTGCATTATTGAATTAATAATTGCAGTTTTGGTAATTTCATTAAATGAAACACGTTTAATTGGTTTTTTAGCAATTTTTTTATCTGACAATAATATTTCTTTTATGTGCCATGCAATCGCTTCACCTTCTCTGTCTGGATCTGTTGCAAGATATATTTCATCGCATTGTCTACCATTGGACAATATCGCATCAATATATTTCTTCTTTGCGACTGAATTTTGAAAATTAGGTTTAAAATTATTATTCACATCTATTGAGCCGTTTTTTTTGGGTAACTCTCTCACGTGCCCATAGGATGCAATTACAATAAACTCACTGCCTAAATAATTATTAATTGTTTTGGCTTTAGCTGGAGACTCCACTATAAATAATTTCTTTATCACTATATTTTTATTACCTTCTAAAATTTTAACGGAATATGTGTTTTCAAAGACGACGAATTTTACTCGAAGTATTTGAAATCTGGGCTAGGCGAAAGTAAAAAAATTACAACGCCGTGGACTAAATGTCCATAAGGGGTAATTTTTTTACTCTCAATAACGTCTAGGTTTTAAAGACGAAGAGTGAATCCTTTGGTAATAACCATTACCACAGTTCACAATCAATCCAGATAACTCAAACTCAAGTAATTTGGCACAAATATCTGCAAACTCTTGCTTTGCATGTGCACAAATTTTATCAATACTTATTTCATCGTAACCCATAATATTTAATATTGGATCTATATCTAATTGTAACAAATTTTGTTGCAATTGTGTATCGTTAATTATATTTGATGTTGTGTTAAAAACTGTAATTTCATCTAATATATCGCGTACATTTTCAACTAGCTTTGCTCCAGATTTTATCAATTTATGGCAACCTTTTGCAACTGGATTATAAATTGATCCCGGAATTGCCATTACTTCCCGCCCCATTTCAAGAGCCAAGTTTGCACTAATTAGAGACCCACCATCAATTGCGGACTCAACCACCACCACGCCAAGAGAGAGCCCTGTAATTATCCTATTTCTTCGTGGGAAATTTTGCGGAATCGGTCGGCTTCCTATTGGATATTCACTAATCAACAACCCTTTAGAGATAATTTTTTCATATATATCTATATTAGTTTTAGGGTAAAATACATCAATACCAGTGCCAACCACTCCTATGGTAGAAGATGCGCCACTTAGAGACCCCAAATGTGCAAATCTATCAATCCCAGCCGCCACGCCACTCACTACTGTAAATCTGTTATTGGATATATCTCGTGCAAAATGCATGGCGTTTTCCGTGCCCTGTGTGGTTGGATGACGAGTACCAACCATGGCAATTTTATTATTTCTCAGTAAATTAATATCACCCTCCAAATATAACACAATCGGTGGATCGCTAATTTCAATTAGTTCCTTAGGGTATATTTCATCTTCAATGCTAATTATATGTCTATTTTGTCCATTTTGTTGCCATTTTAATGCGATATCAACATTGAGGGCGCTAGCTCTACTACATATAGACTGTGCAACTATTTTATTGGTGTACTTTTCAAGAACGGATGCATTTTGCATAAAAATATTATCCACACTTTGAAAGTGCTCCAGTAATTTTAAAATAGTTTTAGGGCCAAGTTTGTTAATTAACGATAACTCAAGCCAAGATTTAGCAGAGCTTCTATTTATATTAATATTTTTCAGTTTCACTATTCACATAATCCATCAATTAATGTTAAAATATCCATTGTATACTATAGTTATTTTTATAGGTAAAATTATTTTATGTCATTATTAACAATACTGCGTTATCCAGATGCAAAATTACATTTAAAAGCCAAACCAGTTAATACTTTTGATGATAATCTCAAAGAACTGGTGCAAAATATGGCTCACACTATGTACGACAACAATGGGATTGGTCTTGCTGCCACTCAGGTAAATATACAAAAACGTATATTTATCGTTGATTTAAGTAAAGATGATGAATTAAAAAACTTACATACGTTTATTAATCTTGAGATACTCGAAAAATATGGACAAGTGGATAGCGAAGAGGGGTGTTTATCTGTTCCTGATATATATGAAACAGTAAAAAGATATGAAAAAATAAAAGTACGTTATCAGACTTTAGATGGCACCTTAAAAGAGGATAATTTTGATGGTATGATGGCAATTTGTATCCAACATGAGAATGATCACCTATACGGACGAGTTTTTGTCGAATATTTATCTGCATTAAAGCAGAAATTTATCAAAAAGAAGCTCAAAAAATCCCTAATTCAGTCTGGTATACTAGATCGTTAGAGGTATCTTATACAATTAATCATCTAATGCAGGGCAGGTATACGTATTTTACCAATACCAATATCCACTAAACTATCTCTTTAAATAAATTTTAGTGTTATAATTACACTATTGAACTACACATATTTTATAATATAGATGTATGTCTTTGATATAAAAAGGTAATTTATAATACACATGAAATCACAAAAAAATAAAATTTCTTTATTTAGTGCAACAGCACTTAGTGCAACTTCCATGGTTGGGTCTGGTTGGCTTTTTAGTGCACAATTAAATGCAAAAATAGCTGGTAACTACTCTTTTCTTTCATGGATATTGGCAGCTTTATTTGTAATGTCAATTGGCCTATGTTTATCTCAAGTGGTATCAATTTATCCAGTACGGGGAGCCACCACGAGGTCTAGTGCTTTATCTCACAATGAAATATTTGGTATGCCGTTTGCGTTTGCCAATTGGTTTGGTGTGATGACTGTGATTGCAACCGAAGCGCAGGCAACCACTCAATATCTCGCCTCCGCAATTAACAATACCACATTAATTGATACCAATGGTCTGACCATGTATGGCAAATTATTTGCGTTCATGTTACTTCTTGTGTACCTGATTGTAAACTTTTATGGTGTTAAACTGCTTGCCAGAGTAAACAATACCATCACAATTCTTAAAATATTTACCCCACTTTTTACAATTACATTGCTACTAATTGCTAAATTTGATACCACAAATTTTACTTTAGCTACCAATCACATATACGGCATGAGTTCGGCAATTACTGCGATCGTTAGTGCTGGGCTAATATATTCATATAATGGTTTTCAAATATCTGTATCTTATGCTAGTGAAATTAAAAACCCCAAAGTAAACGTCCCTTTATCGATTATATTATCAATCTCAATAGTGATGGCCATGTATCTTCTATTGCAGCTATCTTTCATGGGTGCCATACCAAAAAGCGCATTAATGCACGGTTGGTCACAACTTAATTTCTCATCCCCACTGATTAACCTTGCAATGCTACTTGGGTTAAACATTGTAGCAATTTTACTAATTGCAGACAGTACAATTAGTCCATCTGGTACTGGTTTTGCATATCTGGGTGCATCTTCTAGAATGTTTTATGCAATGGCAAAATCAAAACAAATGCCTAAATGGACTATCAATAAACTTCATCCGATTTATAACTTTGATCGTAGATCATTATTAATTAACTGGGGATTGGCGGTAATTATTTTATACAATTCATCACATTGGGCGTCTCTCATGGTTGTTGTAACTGGGTATCATATTATTGGCTATATGGCAGCACCAATTAGCATGGGCGCACTAAAACCTAAAACTAAAATCTTTGGTTTTATTGTGTTTATCTTATGCGGTTTAATTATAACCACATTACCACATCATGATTTGTATATGATGAATATTTCTCTTTCTTTATTAATGGTAGTCTTTGGTATTATACAAATCAAAAATGGTCTAACTATTAATACATTTTTAAAATTAACTATGCCATTTATTTTGTATTTATGGATTATATACTTTTATAATAGCCCAATACCAATAGGAATAATATCAGCAATTTTTTATCACTATATCACAAGTAATAATTATGTGCAATTTTGTAAACAACATAATTCACAACATGATATAGATGAAGATCATATATCATTATGTGAAACATCAACTCATTAATTATTTAATACTGATCGTTTTTAAAATATTATATTTTTTCAGTCATTCTCAGGCAATTACGAATCCAGTTAATGCTTATTATTACATATTGATTCCGTGCCAAGCACGTAATGACAACGTGTACTCTGTCATGCCCTATGATAATCCATGCCGTATCATACAACCAAGAAAGATAGAATTATGCATATTTATTCCAATAGTATTGTAGATGGATATTTAAAAGATGAATTTGGTAAACGTGGGGTATGCAATAAAAAACCAATCCGCTCTTTTCATGTTGGATGGAATGATTTACCATCCAATACTCAATCACTGGCTTTGGTATTTGTAGATCACGATGCAATCCCCGTATGCGGATTTTCCTGGATTCATTGGACTGTTGCAAATATTGACCCCAGTCTTAACGAATTACCAGAAAATGCAAGTATCAATATGAATTTAATTGAAGGTGTGAGCAGTTGGGCCTCTAAGTTACTTCATGATGACTGGAGACTGTCTTTAGAGGATGCAATTGGTTACGGTGGTTGCGCCCCTCCAGACAAAGATCATCGTTATAGTATTACTATGTATGCCATAAATACAAAATTAGATTTAACCAGAGGGTTTTATTTAAATGAATTGTTGCGACAAATAGATGGTAACATTTTAGAACAAAAAACTATTGAAGCAATTTATAGGGCATAAAAAATATAGTACATTTATTGGGCGATGCGTTTAAATTGCTCTTTATTTATTTTATTCGTCCACGTTCCAATTACCACTGTTGCCACACTATTTCCTATAAGATTAGTTGTGGCACGTAATTCACTCATGATTTTATCAATACCCAACAAAATGACTATAGTTTCCACTGGAATTTTACCATGAATTGCAGATAATGTACCAGCAAGCACAATAAATCCAGAACCGGTCACTCCAGCTGCACCTTTACTAGTTAACATCAGTATGCCAACTATTGTTGAATACTCCAATAAAGACAAATGAATATCAAATGCTTGACAAATAAATGCAATTACCAAGCTCAAATATATATTTGTACCGTCTAAGTTAAAACTGTATCCAGATGGAATAACCACACCCACCACAGACTTATCGACCCCACACTTTGTGAGCTTATCCATAATTGGCGCCAAAGCGCTTTCACTAGATGAGGTGGCAAATACCAATATAATCTCATGTTTAATATAACTCAAAAATTTAAAGATATTAAAATTGCATATTTTTGCAACAATTCCCAATACCACAGTAATGAACACCACACAGGTAACCAACATAATTAATACCAAAGACAACATATGCAATAAAATACTTTCTCCAAATTGACCAATCATAAACGCCATTGCCGAAAAAGCTGCCAATGGAGACATCCACATAACATATCCAAATATCTTAAAAAATAAATCTTGCACTTTACGTAAAAAATTTTCCACCTTAGCACGCCATGGTTTTGTAGCATAAAATAAAATAAACCCAAAAACAATGGCAATCAATAATATCTGCAATGTATTGCCCGTAATAAATGGAGTAAATAAATTTTGTGGTATTATTGAATCCAAAACACTTGTATGACCTTTAACATAATTTGTGATTAACTTTGGATTCATTTTAGACAATGAAAAATGTAGATTTGCACCGGGTCTTAAGATAAAGCCTGAGATTAAACCTATGGCAAGAGTGACAATAGATAATATTTCAAAATATAAAAATGTTTTAAACCCAATCGAACCTAATTCTTTTAAGTCATTCATACCCATTACCCCATTCACCACAGTAATAAACACAATAGGGCCAATAAAGCGCTTGACAATATGTATAAAGACATCAATTAATGGTTTGGTGTTGTTTGCAAGCTGTGGCTCAAATATACCAAATGCAATTCCACATAAAGTAAATATCAAGACCCATACCCATAATTTTTTGTACCACGGTTGATTGTTTTGCACGATTCATTTTACCTTATTTTACACATACTCCTCGTCTTTGGCTGTTGGACTAGGCGAAGAGTGTAGATTATATATTTTGCTCAATAATGTAGTTTTGTATATTTTATCACAAGGTACATTTATATCAATATGTTATTGAATGATATTTTATTTTGTCAATCATATAATATTGGTAGTGTATAATCCAACCTGTACAAAATAATTAATCCATATGAAAGTGCAATTAAATATGAAAATACTCATTACAGGTGCAACCTCTGGAATAGGTTACGCTCTTGTACAACAATATTACAAAGAACGTCATGAAGTGATAGCAATTGGTAGAAATAAGGTGATTTTAGAACAATTGAACCAATGTGGGATTGAAACTTGGGCGATTGATTTAACAGATTTCAACGATACTCAAAATACATTTTCTGATATCGCCAAAAAACATACATATATTGATGTGGCAATTTTAAACGCTGGAAACTGTGAATATATTGATTGCAAAAACTTTGATGCACAATTAGTCAAAAGAGTTATGGATGCGAATGTAGTCACCATGGCAAATAGTATTCATTTTAGCTTACCATTACTGCGAAACTCAAAAAATCCACATTTAGTTGGAGTTGCAAGTATGGTATACTATCTGCCATTACCAAGATCTGAGGCATACGGGGCAAGTAAAGCTGCCGTGAATTATCTATTAGAAGCAATGGCTATAGACCTTAAGAATGAAGGAATTTGTGTCACCGTGGTAAACCCCGGTTTTGTAAAAACACCGCTTACAGATAGGAATGATTTCAAAATGCCCTTCTTGGTAGATGCAAACGAAGCGGCACAAATTATCCGTGATGGCATTAAAAAAAGAAAAATTGAAATTCATTTTCCATTAAAATTAACCATCCCCATGAAAATATTGAGCCTACTCCCTAGAGGAATTTGGCGCATTCTTGGATCTCTGTTAAAGAAATAATAATCTATGAAACAAAAAATTGCAATTATAGGAAGTGGCATATCTGGCCTTACCTGTGGATATCTTTTGTGCAACAAATTTGATATTGATGTCTTTGAGTCTAATGAATATATTGGTGGACATACCAATACGGTAACTGTTGATAATTTAAACATCGACACTGGTTTTATTGTATTTAATAATCGTAACTACCCTGCCTTTCAGAAGATGCTAGATAAACTTGGCGTGGAATATAAACCAACTGAAATGAGCCTTTCGGTGCGTAATGATGCATGGAATTTAGAATATAACGGCAACACCATAAATAGTCTATTCGCACAACGAAGTAACATTTTTAAACCAAAATTTTTACGACTAATTTACGATATTTTAAAATTTAATCGTTTGGTTAAAAAAAATTTAAACAATGATTCTTACGCTACATTAAGTCAATTTCTCATAAAACATAAATTTGGCAAATGGTTTACCGATGGATATATCTTACCCATGGGTTCTGCAATATGGTCTATGGGCACTACTGAAGTATTAGATTTTCCATTTGATTTATTTGCGAAATTCTTTAATAATCACGGTCTACTTGAAATAAAAAACCATCCACAGTGGTACACCATTTGCGGTGGCTCAAAAAATTACATTCCAAAGATTACCGCCAATTTTACTAATAATATCCATCTTAATATGAAGGTTGTAAAAGTTATTCGTCATTCAAATAACGTAGAGTTAGTATTTGCCAATGGAGAGATTAAATTTTTTGATGAAGTCATATTTGCGTGTCATTCTAATCAAGTTCTAGACATATTGTCTAATGGCACTTCAGATGAAAACCATATATTAAAACAAATAAAATATTCAACCAATGAAGTGATTTTACACACCGATACAACATTGTTACCAAGAAAAAAGCTCACATATGCAAGCTGGAATTATCTTATCCACAATAACAGCACACATCAGGCAACTCTCACATACAATATGAATATCCTTCAAGGGCTTAATACAAATAAAACCTACTGCGTTACTTTAAATAGTGGCAATTTAATTGCACCAGATAAAATACTTGCCAAATTTATCTATGAACATCCAATTTACACCAAAGATGCAGAACTGGCTCAAAAAAAATGGGATACAATTTCTGGAATAGATAGATTGCATTATTGTGGGGCTTATTGGCACAATGGATTTCATGAAGATGGTGTGCAAAGCGCCTTAAATGTATGCAAAACATTAGGAGTATCTTTTGATTAAAAATGCACTCTGTGTGGGACATGTCTGGCACGAAAGATTTACCACTCAAAGCCATAAATTTAACTATAAAATAAATATGTGGTGGGTGGACATTAGAAATACTTCGGCATGGGATACTGCATCCATCTTGGTGAGTGATTCCAAATATTCATTATACAGATTCAACCATAAAAATTATTTACGTGATATGCCACAAAAATCGTTAGTGGATAAATTAACCTTTAAAATGCTCGAATTTAATATTACAATTGACCATACAGATGAGTGTTATTTACTTGGACAATTGAGCAATTTAGGTGTTTATTTTAGTCCGTTAAATTTATACTTTATTAATAAAAAAGATGGCGCACGGTATATTTTAGCTGAAGTATCAAATACCCCATGGAATGAACGACATTATTATTTATTAAACCCACAACAAAATAAAATTATACATAA
>CANISK010000033.1 GCA_947470205.1 Neisseriaceae bacterium
AAAATTATGTCTATTATTATCCATCCCTGCCACAATAAGTTTAGCAATTTTATCCAAACCACTTACCATGACATTGTTTATGTATGGTAAATTTGAATATCATGATGCAGTTATGACGTCATATGCATTAACTGCATACTCTGTCGGGCTTATGGGTTTAATTTTGGTAAAAATATTTGCACCGGGGTTTTATGCCAATCAAGACATCAAAACTCCAGTTAAAATTGCAATTTTTGTATTACTAATTACCCAGGGATTAAATTTAATCTTTATCATACCCTTCAAACATGCAGGACTATCTTTATCTATTGGCCTTGGGGCGTGTGTTAATGCATTCTGCCTATGTCACACGTTACTAAAGCGTAAACTATACATTCCGCAAACATCTTTCAAGGGCTTTATATGTAAATTGGCTATTGCCACTTTAATAATGTCTATATTTTTGTTATTAGGTTTATATTATCTACCTGTAAATTTTACAGGTACAATCAGTGTGCGCGTTGAATCTTTATGTATTTTAATTACTATTGCAATATTGGCATACTTTGGTACTCTGTTGATTCTTGGGCTTAGACCAAGGGATTTTGCAATGTCTGAAGTAGGATAAAGATAATATAAAAAGGTACAATAAATTATGAAATTTGCATTTATATTTCCTGGTCAAGGTTCGCAATCATTACACATGATGGATAAATTAAAAGACCATCATGCAGTAAAAGAAATATTTTATATAGCGCAAAATATATTACATGTAGATTTCTTGAAAATGTTAGCTAACAGCACCGCAGATGAAATAAATCAAACAACAATTACTCAACCACTAATGTTATGTAGTGGGTATGCCACTTATGCAACATGGTGCACCCTAACAAACAAAACTCCAAGCATATTAGCTGGACATAGTCTGGGTGAATGGATAGCCATGATTGCAAGTGGGGTGCTCTCATTTGAAGACGCGCTTCATGTGGTTAATCTTCGTGCGCAATATATGCAATCAGAGGCAGATAAAACCAATGGTGCCATGGCGGCGGTGATTGGATTAGATAAAGACAATGTAAATATTGTATGTAATGAAATCGCACACCAAGAAAATGGGGTTATCGCAGGAGTGAATTTTAACTCCAAAGAACAAGTTGTAATTGCGGGAGAGATTCGTTTAATAAACATTGCCATTGATAAATTAAAACAAAGGGGAGCAAAACGAGTACAGATACTCCCAGTGTCAGTCCCATCGCACTGCATGTTGATGAAACCAGCCGCAGAGAAATTATCAAAAGAAATTAATAATGTTAAGTTTAGTCCACCAAAAATACCCATATTGCATAACATAAGTGGGCTATCGTATAATAACGTTGAAGATATTAAAAACGCTTTAATTCAACAATTATATTCACCGGTATTGTGGGTGTCTATAATAGAAAATATGGTTAAGCAAGAGGTGACAACAATTATAGAATGCGGACCAGGAAAAATCTTAAGCAATCTAAATAAACGCATTGATGGCCGCATTAATAATTACAACATACATTCAATAGAAGATGTTAATGCAATAAATAATATTTTAAATCAATAAATATACTCACAGTATTATAACATTACAAAGGTAAAACACAAATGGAGCAAAAACAGATAGAACGAAAAATTGCCTTAGTTACTGGGGCATCTCGTGGAATAGGTAGGGCAATTGCATCAACTCTTGCTAAAAATAATATTACCGTTATTGGCACGGCAACCACAGATGATGGTGCACAGACGATCACTGATTACCTTTCCATATACAATGGGTGTGGTGTAGTTTTAGATATTGGCGATAGCGCAAATATAACGCATACATTAAAAGATATCACAGATAAATATGGAGATATATCAATATTAATCAACAATGCGGGAATCACTAAAGATAATTTATTTTTACGCATGAAAGAAGAAGACTGGGACTCGGTATTAGATATCAATCTTAAATCAATCTTTTTGCTCTCTAAATGTGTAATTAAAGGTATGATGAAAAGTAGATTTGGACGAATTGTGAATATTACATCTGTGATTGGCTTCACGGGAAACCCAGGGCAGGTTAATTATTCTAGCGCCAAATCTGGAATAATGGGCTTTACCAAATCCATGGCACAAGAATTTGGCAGTAGAAATATCACAGTAAACTGCGTTGCACCTGGATTTGTAACGTCTGATATGACCAACAAACTCTCCGATGAAGTTAAGGCTAGCTATTTAAACAAGATTCCACTTGGCAAATTTGCAGACCCAATAGATATCGCCAATGGAGTTAAGTTTTTAGTGAGCGATGACGCAGCTTACATTACGGGAACAACATTGCACATTAATGGTGGTTTATACATGTAACTATAAAAGGATAATCAAAATGACAATAATTCACCCCATGCTATCAAAAGTAACAAACGATATTATACAAAGAAGTGCTATCACAAGAAAGCATTATTTAGACAGAATGCGCTCCTCATATGGTAAAATAGTCTCTAGGGCTAATTTAAGCTGCACCAATCTTGCGCATATTATGGCGGCAGAGGATAGCACCACCAAATTTATCTTAAAGGAATTAGAGAAGCCAAATATTGGTATTATTTCAGCGTATAATGACGTTTTGTCTGCCCATCAGCCATATTATCGCTATCCAGAAAAAATCAAAGAATATGCCTTAAAATATAACGGAACAGTACAGATGGCCGGAGGAGTTCCTGCTATGTGCGATGGTGTGACACAGGGGCAAACTGGGATGGAGCTATCTTTATTTTCTCGAGATGTAATTGCAATGTCTACCGCCATTGGTTTATCGCACAATATTTTTGATGCAGTTACGTATCTTGGTATTTGCGACAAAATAGTTCCAGGTCTTCTAATTGGAGCCTTATCTTTTGGTCATCTACCTGCGGTTTTTATACCGTCTGGGCCAATGAAAAGTGGCATTTCAAATAAAGAAAAAGCTGACACTAGAAAATTATTCGCTGAAGGTAGTGTGACACCAAAGCAACTATTAGAATCCGAAATGAAATCTTATAATTCACCAGGTACATGCACTTTTTATGGCACCGCAAACACCAATCAAATGTTCATGGAAATAATGGGCTTACATATTCCAGGTAGTGCATTTGTATCACCAAACACACCACTTAGAGATGCACTCACCGAATGTGCTGTCAAACGCACAATCGAAATAACCCATCTCACGCCAAACTTCACTCCACTTTGTGAAATAATAACCGAAAAAACCATAGTTAATGGCATTGTTGGTTTGCTTGCAACTGGCGGCTCCACAAACCACACCATACATTTACCTGCAATTGCAAAGGCATGTGGCATTATAATCAACTGGGACGACTTTGCCCAATTATCAGAAATAGTACCATTAATTACAAAAATATACCCCAATGGGGAAGCGGATATTAATGACTTCCACAATGCAGGTGGTATGGCATGTGTTATTCATGAATTACTCCACAGTGGACTTTTACATAATAATGTAAAAACAATTGTGGGTGATGGCTTACGCCCATACACCAAAAACCCAATGTTATCTGATGATGGTAAGCTAGTATGGCAAAATGGCATCAATACAAATACCAATATCATTAAATCAGTATCTTCACCGTTTGCACAAAATGGTGGATTAAAAATCCTCACTGGTAACCTAGGCCGTGCTGTAAGTAAAATATCAGCAATTGCAAAAGAACATTATTATGTAAAAGCTCCTGCTCGTGTTTTTACAAATCAAGATGATATAAAAAAAGCATTCAACGATAACAAACTTAATATGGATTGTGTTATAATATTACAATATCAAGGTGGAAAATCAAACGGTATGCCAGAATTACACGGCCTAACCCCACTTTTATCTTCCTTGCAAGATAAGGGTTATAAAGTTGGGTTAGTTACTGATGGTAGGATGTCTGGAGCATCTGGTAAAGTTCCTCATGCGATACACATTACCCCAGATGCTATAAATAACGGCAATATTGCAAAAATTAGAGATAATGATATTATAGAATTAGATTTAATTAACAGCACATTAAAGTTATTAATATCAAACACAGAACTAGAACAACGAGAGATAGTCACACCAAACCTCACCCATAACCACGAAGGGATGGGGAGAGAACTATTTGCGCATTTCAGAAATAATGTATCTAGCTCAGAACTAGGCGCTAGTATATACTAGAGTGTACTTTTAATGTGTATGTACAATCTTTTATGAGGAATGGTTTATGACTCCACAATCACTAGGGAACTCAATAAAAAACATTGTTACATTATACTATCAAAACGCAGTGCCAATTAATGTACAAGGAATTTTATCACAAATAGATGGCACAATCAATGATGCCAAAAAAAATAACATAGTCGATATCACAATAATTTTAGAAGGAATCTATCAAGCGTTGCCAGATTCAATAACTTTAAAACATCAGTTACAAGAGTTACGCACTCAAGTATGGACAAATCATCAGGGGCAACCACCACAAAATTTCATAATACAAAATGATACCAAAATCAAACATACGCGGAATTCTGTAAAAAATGCATACTGGGCAACATTTAATAATTTTCAACACACCGTACATTCATCAGATTTATGGGAAACCAAGTCATGATTAACATTTTTTAGGAGTTTAATTTATGAGTAACTGCACACAAAACGAATGTCATAATTTTCTATATCCACAGGTTCTGGTGGGTCATGAGGCGCCAGATTTTACAGCTCCAGCTGTATTGGGCAATGGCACAATAACGGATAAATTTAACTTTAAACATGCGACCAATGGTAAATACGCTGTTGTATTTTTCTACCCCTTGGACTTTACGTTTGTATGCCCATCAGAATTGATTGCCTTTGATAATCGCATTGAAGAGTTTCACAAAAGAAATGTAGAGGTGATTGGGGTATCTATAGACTCACATTTCACGCACAACGCATGGAGAAATACACCTATAGATAAAGGTGGAATCGGGCACGTTAGGTACACAATGGTTGCAGATATAACCCATGAAATATGTCAAAATTTTGGAGTTGAATCAAGTTCAGGGGTTGCGTATCGTGGTTCATTTTTAATTGACAAATCTGGAATTGTACGTCATATGGTAGTAAATGACTTGCCGCTTGGGCGTAATATAGATGAAATGATAAGAATGGTAGATGCTCTCCAATTTACAGAAGAGCATGGAGAGGTATGTCCTGCTGGTTGGAATAAAGGTAAAGAGGGCATGAAAGCCAATTCGTCTGGAGTTGCAAATTATCTAGCACACCACAGCAAATCTTTATAACCATCGGTGATTATTTTGTAAAGATTATCGATGATTACAAATGTCTTTCTAAAGCCAACCCTTTAGAAACCACAATCAATCCATCCAAGTAATTTACTGTCTAACAAAATAAATCTAATTCATGAAAAAAATTATCAACACATTTGTTGTAAGCGTTGTAAGCCCTGAGAAATCGGGGTTTAACAATCTCAAGTGTAGTAAAATTAAACCATGTCAATAATCATTCAAAAATACGGCGGCACTTCAGTTGGTAGTATAGATAAAATATTATCAGTTGCAAAAATCATTTCACACTCTTTGGTTGGTGATAAAAAAATAGTGGTAGTGGTGTCTGCCATGTCTGGCAAAACTGATGAATTATTTAATCTTGCCAAACAAATAAATCCCCATATTACAACAGGAAGAGAAATTGATAGCCTGGTTGCAACTGGAGAACAAATTACGGTATCACTGCTTACGTTGGCACTGCAAAATCTTGGTGTAAAAGCTAGTAGTTTTTGCGGATGGCAGATCCCAATTATCACTACCCACAAGTTTACCAATGCAAGAATACACAACATTGATGCCAACAAAATTATACACATTTTTAAAACTCAAGATGTAATAATAGTAGCAGGTTTCCAGGGGGTGACAGATACGGGAGACATAACCACCCTGGGAAGGGGTGGATCAGATATCTCAGCAGTAGCAATTGCCGCAAGCATAAAGGCAGATGAGTGTCAGATATATACAGACGTAAATGGAGTGTACACGGCAGACCCAAATAAAATCTCAGGAGCTCACAGGATTCACAAAATAAACGGCGTTATGATGTTTGAGGCGGCATCTTTGGGTGCAAAAGTATTGCATGTGCGAAGCTGTGAATTAGCGTATCGCTATAAGATAAACATTCGGGTAATATCTACATTTGCCCCACATGATCAAGGGAGTTTAATTGTGAACAAAGAACACCTGGAAGACTATCCGGTGGCGGATATTTTAGCTACTGAGGACAATCAATCATTATTTCAAATAACTCACACAAATAATAATATCACACCACAGCACTTCCCATCAAACAAGCTAATTGCCAAGCTTTACGAGGTGAGCAATCTAGACATGTTAAATACACAACAAAATTACATATCTTTTGCCGCACATTCGACTCACCAGCAGGTAATATCAAATTTTCTTACATTAAACAATATAAAATTTAATACTATCAACAATCTCACTAAGCTATCAATTGTAGGTAGTGGCTTTCGCTCCAACCAATCTCTCAATCAGAAGATATGGAATAGATTAATGGAATTTGAAATATTTGCCACCACTCACAATGAAATTAGTTTTTCAATTCTTATTCACGCTTTGGATGTTATTAAAGTTCGTAACAGCTTATCTCATTTATTATAATTAACTCTCACAATGACATACTCATCTAACTGGTTTTTTATATTAGATAACTTGTATAAATTATTCAAAAAAACACCAAATTCGCATCCAGAAACAACCTTCATAACCACCAAAGACTTATGTTGTTTATTTTTAAGTATATCGAGGTACTTAACTGGTAACACAATAACTGCAGAACGTGACTTTGTAATATTATCCAAGTTATCAACGTAGGCAATTGGAAACTTACTATATAATTCGAGGCTTTTTAGCGGCATACTATCAATTTTATAGCCAATCAACTGAACATTGCCACTTTCTTTGTTGATACTTTTTGCTAAATTGAAACCAATATCATATTTAACATAAATCATTCCATTAATACACATAAGCGTTATAAATAAAATTAATATTCCAGAAATTGGAGCAAATATTAATAACGTAGATAGTTTATTTTCTATCCACATAAATACAGTCAACCCAACAAAGAACATTAACATAAGAAGCAGTACTAAAAATGCCACCTTATTAAATAATATATAGTTAAAGGTAAATGATACAACAAAAAATAACACAATAAAGATAACTTGCAATACAAGTATCCAAATGGGTACTTTATTATTGTTAATAAACTCCATTATTTGTTTGGCGCATAATATACAAGCAAATGGGAAAATTATGTTGGTGTAGTGATCTACCTGGAACGATGTGGCGCTAAATAATAAAAAAGTAATAATAAAAGACCCAAATAAAAACACAAATGAATATTGATGTTTTTTGTTATTAATAAAGTTTTTTATTGACCTGAAGACTGTATAAAAAAATATTGGCCACCACGGTAAAAATGCCCATAGAAAAGTATGAATAAAAAACAACCAATGTAATGGTGTATGATTTGAACTTGCAATTGGACCATTATTAAAAAACCTTCCAAATTGACTACCCCAAAAAAACCATTTCACCCCAGACACGTGAGTGGCGCTAAAGATAATTTTTGTGGGGTGCAAGTCAAATTGTCTATACAATGCAATAACTTCAGGCAGCATAACCAGCAAAGATAACAAAACATATATCCACCATTTATAATTAATAAAATTTTTAAATTGCTTGGTGTATACCCACAAACAAATCACCCCGCCGCCAATAGTCACCAAAACAAACAAACCTTTGGTCATGAGGGCTAATCCCGTAAAAAATCCGGCGATTATTAAGTATTTAAATCGTTTGGTAAGATTAAACTGGAGTAAATAATATGCAGCGGGAATTATTTCAGCCAAGAGATATGCCTCAGCCCTAACATCAATTGCAGATAGCATAAGATGTAGTGTGGTTAGATACAATAACGATGACAATGTAGATGTTTTTTTATCATACCACACAGATGAAATTTTATAAGTATAAACTGCACCGATTAAATTACAAATAAAACCAGGTAAAATATAGCCAAAAGAACCAACCCCAAATATCTTAAAAAAGACTGCGGTTATCCAAAATGGTAAATGTGGTTTATCAAGCCAATCCACCCCTGATAACATTAAATCATTCCAGCTATTTGTGATAATTATATTTTTTGCAATTGTGCCGTAATAGGGTGAAAAAGTGCTACCCAATAAGGGGAAATACATTCCAGTAGATATACATATAACAGCTATACCAATAAAGAATAATAAACTTCTTATTGAAATCATTTTTACTCCTTCAGCTTTTTGTGTGATAAAATTAATTGTCATAATATGATATTATACATTAGTTTTTTATAATTACATGAGTTATAATTTTGGTGAATGTAATATTTTAATGGAGTTGTCAATGAAAAATAATAAACTTCGTGGCTTTACCCTTATTGAAATAATGGTTGTACTGGTTATCATTGGAATTATGGCCGCACTCATTGTGCCTAAAATTGTCGGGCGTGCAGATGATGCTAGAAAAGTCGCAGCCAAATCAGACATAACAGCAATCATGAGTGCATTAAAATTATACAAACTAGACAATACAAGATATCCAACCACACAGCAAGGTTTGCAGTCACTGATGACCAGGCCATCAATTGCGCCAATTCCAAATAGCTATAAAGATGGCGGTTATTTGGACAAATTGCCAATGGATCCATGGGGTCATGATTATCAGTACAATAATCCAGGAAAAAGGGCTGATGTTGATGTCTATAGCTCAGGATCAGACAATGATGGCAATGAGGAAAGTAAATATATTGGTAGCTGGCAATAGGTGTAAATAGCAGTGTATGAAATGTATCACAAAGGTTTTACGCTGCTTGAAATATTAATTGTTCTAGCAATTATAGCCATCATGTCAAGTGTGATAACTTTAAATATTGGCGCGTCTTCTTATCTTACATTTATGAGTAAAGCCAAAAAAATTGCCGTCACTTTATCCGTTCTCAATGAAGAAGCAATTTATACCGATAGCGTCATTGATTGTACCATCAATGAAGCCAATCTTGAATGTGAAAAATATAAAAATGGTCAGTGGGTTGACCTAAATTTAAATCAAATCATTTCTTGGAAGTGGCCGAATAACATAAAGGTGCAAAGTCTAGTCATAAATGGAATAACGGTGAACAACACAAATAACATTAAATTTCTTCCAAATGATTATGGCGATCAAACTTCAATACAAATTACAGACGGAGAGTATTATACTTGGGTTGATGGTGATATTCATAACAACTTTCAGGTAAATAATTAATGACAAGCAAATATCATCAAGGTTTTACTTTAATTGAATGTTTGGTGGCATTGCTTATAATTGCAATTGTTTTAGCTTCAGCCACACGTGCAATTGGTATGTCGATTAATGATGTGCATAATAATTACGTCAGAGAAAATGCAATGTGGGTAGCAAACAATCAAATTGCGCAATACTATCTTGATAAAACATATCCAACTATGGGGGTAACAACAAATGCAACATCGATGGCAAATATTGATTTTATGGTTAAAACAAATATTACCAGCACCGGTAATCCATATTTTAGAAAAATATACATTGATATTAGCGAAAAAGACACCCCAAATTACATAATATATAACACTGTAAGTTTTATTTCTCAATATTAAACCAAAAAGTATGATAAAAAAGACTGGATTTACATTAATTGAACTACTAATTGCAATTATGATATTTGCAATTATCTCAATAATATCATACAGAATCATATCAGCATTACTCATTACTAAAGAGGTGGTCACCAAAGCCCAAAATAAATGGGGAGAGTTGGCGGGTTCCATCAACAGAATAAATATGGCGATAAATAGTGCGATACCACTTCCAATAAGAAATGCAGAGGGGGATGTGGTTGCATCAATGCTTGGTAAAAATAAACTGAATCAGCAGTTTGATGCCCAACTTGAATTAACCATTAGTGGTAGAATTGGGGACCCTGTATACGACACAACGCCACCTAGGAGAGTTGGCTTTAGGTTTATCGGTGGTATTTTATATGAAGTTAACTGGCCGGTATTAAATACAATAATTACCACCACACCACGAGTGGATCAATTATTACACAATGTGTCCTCATTTCAGGTGCAGTATCTATATCCAGACAAACAATGGAGGGATCAATGGCCATTAGACAACAACAATACATCACATCTTCCGAGTGGAGTTAAAGTTAATATACTTATGGTAAGCGGTGAAAGAATTATACGCCAATGGAATTTACAATAAAATGCACAATGCCAAATTAAACAACAAACACAAAACTGGAGCCGCATTAATAACTGTATTGATTATTGTATTTATGATTATGGCAATAATATCCAACATTACTATTGAAAATTACCGAGCAATAAAAAAACTC
>CANISK010000034.1 GCA_947470205.1 Neisseriaceae bacterium
AAGCTTGTTTCTTATTCATCTTAGTTTACTCCTTTAAGATTTAATTTAGCTAGTTCATCTTGTGCAATTTTTAAAACTCTATCCTGTTCTGCTTTAGTAACATCTTGTCCTTTTTGTTCAGTTAATATTCTTTTTGCAACCTCAGCACCAACCACAGTTCTACGGTAGATTACCTTTAACATTTCATTTTGCTTTATCAGTTCTTCAAATAAAATTTGTACCGTAATTTCTAAGTTTATTAATTTTTCTAAAACCGTTGCGGTATCCAATCCATCCACTTTTTTCATCATCCCACTAAATTCTTTTGCAGAATTATGACTACCGTACAATTCGTTTTCTATAGCCTTTCGTATAAAATCTGACATACTATCATTGCCAATTATGTTTTTTATTTTCTCTACACAATCGTTAGATAACCGTGTAGTAAGTACATGCGTTTTTTGTTCATTTTCCATTTATATACTCCATTAAAATTCATAATTTACTGTATACATTGTATACAGTACCAATGCTTATAACACCTTGCTGTATCAAGGTATTTTAATTTAAACTTATTCCCGTATACATTTGTATACGTGCGTATACACCAATAGTGGCAATAGATTATAACTTTTGAACGTTCCTGCTCTCACTACCTTAAGGTAGGTAGGTGTGGGAGCTAATCGGGAATCTTTATTTGTACCCACATGTTTTTATAAAGAACTGGGTTTTAACAGCCCAGTTCTTTGCCCTAAGTTAGAAAGTTTTGTCTGCTGTATATCCATGATTGCGTTTATCTACTTTAGGTGGTTCAATTATTGTACTTTTTATTTTAGTTATAATTGCCTCATCAGTAATCTTGTTAGCATGAAAGAGTTCAATTATCATTTTACCGATTTTTACCGCCATAGCCTCCTCCATCTTTTTTGCCTTAGCAATTAATTTTTTTGCGTTAGCTATAAGTTCTTCACTTGTTTTCTTCATAAATGTTTATCCTTTAAAACAAAACTTTAAATTTCATTATTTGATATTTCCATGATTTTCAATTGCTCTCCGTCCTGAGACACAATCGCAGGTACATGTTGTATTTTCAATTTTTGTGTATATTTACCATTCTGGTCATAGAAAAACCAGACTTTAAATTGTTTATCCAATTTCATAAATGAGCCTTGAGTTAAAACAACTTTACTTATTACTGAATCAGTTTTTACGTGATTAACTGCCCATAGAACTTGTTTTGAATTATTCCCATTAATAAATAAAAGTTGCACATCGAATGGTTTATATTTTAATGCATTATATAATCCAGTTTTAGCAATCACATGCCCACTACCATCGGTCAAATCATGTTTTAATTGAATCATTGGTTTGTAGTACCATGTTTTAGTTTCAACAGCATCTGTTACATTAGCTATTGGCTTTGGATTATTAATTTGATTTTTTGCATTAGCTACTGCTTGATTTTGAATTTGTTGCCATTGTCCATTTTTCATCATAACAGCTGCTTTTGCTTTTATCCATTCAATCATATCTGGTTCAGCTATTGGATAAACTTTAGCAACAACTCCCAAATCTTCTGTATAACCAAAAAAAGACATTCCAATAAATAATAACGTTAATAATATTTTCATTATAAATTTCTCATCACTAGTTGTACATATTTTTCTTGCAGTTCTGGTGTCGTTGTATTGTATGCACCAATTGCTTTACGGGTAAATCCATACTGTTTAATATTTTGAGCTAATATCCACGCCCCTATTTGTATATTTTTGCAACCGTCTAATAATTCCGCTTCAGAAATTCCAACCCGTTTTAATTTTGGTAACCAAGTCGAATTAATTTGCATAATACCTACGTCGTAACTATGATTAGAATTCACATGTATAGCCAATGGGTCTAACTTTGTTTCAGTTTTAGCTATTGCTTTTAATAATTGTGTTGGGATTTTGTATTGTTGAGATGCTACGCTAAAACATTTATTCAAACCAATTGTATATCCTAAATTAGCAAATAAAATACCAGATAATATTATTAAAAACCCCCTATTCATTTTCAATCACTCCATATTTTTAATTAAATTTGCAAAAATTATTTGCACGTGTATAAATATTTAATTGTTCTTTTGTTTCCATTCATTGATTATATTTATTGCATCATTTCCTGCTCTAGTTTGTGTTTTATTTTGAATATTCCCATTTGTAAAACTATTATTGTCAATCATCTGATTAACATCAATGGAATTCATTAAATCATTAAAATAATTTCCTTTTGAAAAGTCAATCTGACTAATCATACCCACTGTAACCCCGCCACAAAGACCATTTGTATGATTAATCTGGTCAGTGTATTTATTACCACCAGTATAAATATTTAGCAATCCTTGATCATAAGCAGCCAAATTAATATCTAAAGATACTTTTGAGGTAAAACAACACCATTGCTGTAAAGTTTGTCGTGGTTCACCACCAATACATTTATTGAATATTGGGTCTCTCATTGAACAATAAGCACAAAAATTAGGGTTTGTAAGTCCACCAGCCCACGCTAATTCACCTTTAATTAAATCACTTGCAGTAGCGTCATCGTCACCACCCTCACAATAGTCGGCAAAATGAACACAAAGACCATTAATTACTGGATGGTTTGGTGAATCATGCCACCCAAAATGATCACCGCCACTTGAACGAGTTATACCCTCATCAGCAAAAGTGATACTCTTAATATTATTTGTGTCTGGTTCTGATTTTTGTCTATTCCAAGCCAAATTAACTGACACATCAGATAAATAAGACTTAAACGCAGTTAAACCCTTTAAATTCTGTGCAGTATCCTTATTGATAGTTACCGAAACAACTTGATTATTATTTACCCCTATATATTGATTTCTTGAATTATTACCATCAAAATTAATATCTTCATCTTGATTTACAATTTTACTTCCAGTGTAACGCTGTAAATTAACTGAATTATTAATACCATTATCATTGTCATTGGATAATCCGTAACTGATACTGCTGCCCATAATGTTTACACCACCTGATGTTGCTTGAGAATATAAATTTCTGTCTGAAGCACCATAACCAGTTGGGACGTTTGCTTGGGTAAAAAAATCATGATGAATCATACAATCTGCTCCATTATTATTCCAACTACCAGGTTGACCTGCTTGAAAAGCGTACATGTAACAGCTAAAATACTTTCCTGAAAATAAGGCACAACTCATTGGATCATTTTTATCTGGACATTGCATATCCTGTTCCATTGCTTGCCCCATCTGAATATATGCAATTGCCTGTCCCATATTTTTAGCATTATCTGCAGATGGGGGCTTGGGGTCAAAACATTTTTTTGCTGTCCCAGATTCGCTATTTGCACATACAACATTTGTACACACACGGCTTTCTACATCCGCATATCCACCAGCACAAGAATATTCACTTTGATATTTGTTGCATTTTCCAGTAATATAATCTTTATCCATACATGTATTTTTATTTAATGTACAGTCTGAATTTTTACGATATGTTCCGCAGGTATCAACGGTATCCGTGCATAAAAACTGCTCTTGCACATTCCAACAACAATTCACACCTGTTAATCCATTCGCAACACACGCATCTGACAATTTAAATGAAATACCATCAATAAATTTTACTGGTTGATTATCTATGCACTGTTTATTTATTAACTTACAATCTGCAAATACACAAAAATTTACTATTGTTAAAAATATTGTTATAAAATTTTTGCATAATGTTAAGTTATTAATCATCAGCACATCCTTTTGTATATTGGTAATGTTTGACATAATTGTGGGTTTGTGGTCTATCAAAAGTTATTGACCAAGAAGTAAAAACTCCTCCGCCCACCCATGCTAACGTCAATCCTATCGTACATATTGATGTAGCACTACCTATACCACAATTTTGTCCTGCTTCTTGATAAAATGCAATATTTCCACGTTGACTACCAAACCAATCCATATACCATTGCCCCAATAATCTTCGGGATGAGGTTGGAGTAACAATAATCGAATTAGTTGCACCTCTGCATGGTGTTACACCAGATGTTGCTCCCATTGTGATGGGCAAAAATCCATCGTCAAAAGAACCAGCATTACTAACAATCATAAACCATGCTCTGTCGCTTTGAGGTATCCATGCTCCACTTGATTGCCCTACTCCACAAACACCTGGACTATCTACCTCATGTAAGACTACTCCGTCTGCTGGAATTGGGGGAAGTTTTTCACTATACGGCACGATCGTATTACTACATTGATTCTGCTGCTTAACCCCAGTAATACAATTATGCATCGTGTTATTAATTGGGGCTTTTTTATGAATATATGAACAAGTTGCATCAGCAGGGTCTGGAGTTGTAGAAATCCAATACTTATCTGAGAACCCTTGTGTATATGCCTGTAATTGCCTTTGTGTATCTTTGTCTCCATACTTATTCAATGTAGTACATCTTGGGTCATCTTTGGTTTCACAATCCTTAATTGCACGCGTTCCTGAATTGTAAAGATAATTTGGATCTCTTACTGTACTATTGTACATATCGTTTGCCCCGGCAGTTCCTACATTCGTATTTGTAGCAACAGTAGATTCAAATTTATTATTTTGTCCATAACTTGTAATGTTACTATTTTGATTCAAATTTAATTGAAACTGATTTTGTTTCCCCAACTGGATTGCTTGATTAAACAATTCTATGTTATCCGCATAGCAAAACACATTCACACATAGAAGAAAATAAAGTCGTTTCACTTTGCATATACCATTAATAAATTGACTGTTGATTCATTATCAGTTTGTTCATTGCTCCATGTTATCGTTACCCGTACCTTTTTAAGTAAAAAAGTTTGATAGTCTAAGTATTCATTTGCTGATATTTGCTTATAAAACCCAAGAAAAGTATACCCATTTAAATGCTGTAACTTTAACCCATTAGCTGTAATACTATAATGTACTGGTTTAGTTTTGTTCAAATCAAGGTTCACTTGATTTGCAACTGTTATTCCGTCTACTGTAATATTAATTTGACTAATCTTGATTTTATTTACACCACTAATAATTAATTGCCATTGATTATTAAGTGTTACATTAATTCCAGATTGTGACAACGGTATATTATTTAATTCTTTAACAGTAACTACATTTATTGATTGAGTCAATGCTGATTCAAGAGTTGGTAAAGCCTGTAACTTATCATTAGTAATTGACGTTAAAGTGTCCGCCCCTACGTAGTGAGATAAAACCCCAACCAATATCATTATTTTTAATTTTTGCATAATAAGCCCTTATTAATTTGCCTCAATGAGTGAATTTATAGCGTATTCGCCCTCTAATAATGTTGTTTGATCAATCAAAAACGTTGGTGTAGCTCTCACTTTATATTTATCAAGCATTTCTTGTGCATAGTTCATCTTCAATTTAATTTTTTGTTGCTCTTCAGGTAACCTTAACAATCGCTTCATAGCACTATTTTGCACTAACCCAGCTACATAACTTAATGTACTAGAAGAATATGCCACCATGCCCTCAGAAACCGCTTTAAAATATGTATTTTTAAACTCTACCCCAACCCCAGAATCAATAGCTATATAATACAGAATCATTGTATTCAATGCTTCTGGGTCTATATTAATGTCTAAATATTTAATTTTATTAGTTGCAACGTATTGATTAAGTTTCATATTAATTGAGGCACAATGCACACACTTAAACGAAAAAAACTCTACAATTGTTTTAATTTTATTATTTTCAGCACTTGATGCAATGGCATTAAAAGCAAACAATATGAAACATACTAAAATCTTTAACAATTACTTGCTCCCATTCAACTTATAATGAATTATGGTTGACATATCACACCGTATTTGTCGTATAAAGCAGGAATACTCTCATTTGTTATATACACTCCATCCACATCTGCTATCCGTTTATAAACGTTATTTTTATAAGAATGAATTATAATTTTATTAACAACATTATTGATGCTATCTCTAATTACCTCTTGCTCTATTGTGTCTGGTAATTTTATATTCATGTTTTTTAAAATCATAATAAATGTGTCTAATTTTTTTGGATGACTATCTTTTATATCTAAATTAGACCAGAATGGATTATCAATATCGTCTTCTTTCTCAATAACCAAAAAGAAACCTTGCAACGGCTTATCCCAACCCAATAAAATGTGAGTCTTTTTATCATGATGTAAAGTAAAAAAATGATGTTGTGACATGCTATTATCCCAAAAAAGTAAACTATTTTTATTTTTTTAAATATTCATTTACAGCTTCAATATCTGCACCCATAATTAAATCCCCAGCTCCAGTTATAATTACTGGTGTTGCATTTATATTTAATACTCGTGCTGTCGAGCCTGTTCTTTCTAATACTGGTTCAATGTTACAGTCTGGAATTAATTTAACATCTGGGTTCTCATTATTTTTAACCATATAATCTTCTAACGTCCTAATTGAATTTGTTGAGCATAAAATATTTTTGCTGTGTTCTTTAGCATTAGGGTGCATTGATAACGGCATCAACACATAGTATATATTTGCTTTTTTACCTATATTATGTGATGAAATTTGTTGCTCCAATTGTCTACAATAGGGACAATCTGGATCAATAAATATGATCAACTTTTTATTAACCTTGTTAGGTGACTTAACCATAATCGCATCCGCAATATTAATTTTTGAAATATCTATCTTAGGTGTATTTATCTTTTGTAGCCGTTCTGTAATATCATCTTGTGTATATATGTTAAACATATGCCCAGCAATTAAATAAGGCGAACTTAAATTACCGTAGACCAAATTAACTCCAATTACTAAAGCATATGTATCTGGATATGGTGTGGTATATACACTATCAATTGTGGTTGTCGGCAACAATTGATGAAAATAGTTTAAAACTTTTTTATCCATAGTTGTTTGTGGCGCAAAATTAGCAGATATTGTTTTAGGTGCTGCAAGATTAGTCTTGTTTGTAGTTGCGTCTGCCATTGCACTGTTAAATAAACTTACGGCAGACAAAATGAGCAGTAATTGTTTAATTTGTTTTAGCTTCATTGTTTATTTCCTTTTATTGTAAAAATTATCATTCTCTAATACATGTAGCTCATTTGTAGCTATTTGCGACAACTCTGTAATCTTCGAATTCTGCAGTTGGGTTAGTGCATATTGAACTGGCACATCACCACTCACCTTTACATAAGTTGGTGATACATTACACGCTGTTTTCATCAAATCTTGCGATGATTTATATAATGCAAATGTTGGTACACTATCAATCGCAAGTGCTTTAAATAGCGTTGGATTTATCATTATTCCAACAGTGTTATCTCCTTTTAACCCATAAAAATACTTATACGTTTTAACATATGAACCATTCATTACACCCCTTACAATAAAAACTGCCCCAGTGCTTGATGATTGTGCCATTAGATTAATAATCGTTTTTTTAGGCATTGAGCTACTTATAAAAATTAATAATTTACTTTGTCCGAGATTGGATTTGGAATTTTTTAACATCGCATTATAATCGCTGATGGTTTGATTGATATCAATGGGTGTATGATTGGAAAAACTATCAGTATATTGTTTAGCGTCACTAACAATTGATTCAGAATACAACCGATACTTTTCTCCAGTAGGTAATTTAATATTTAATGGTTGAATATGTTTAAACACTTCATTTGCTTGTTGTATCTCAGATTCAGTTGATGATAATTCTAATTGCTTTAGTTTAATTGTGGAAAGTTCTTTTTGTGTCGGCTGGGCTTTTGCAATAGCATCATTTCCCTGTTTCATAATTTCACTTTGTGTTTGTTGCAATTGTTCATGATTTAATATGACTGTATTATCCGCATATAGTTGACTAACAAGTCCAAAGCAACCAATAGTAAATATATTTCTAAACATGACATTAATTTTACTTTGTATTTTTTGGCTAATTTTTATATTTGCTTGCATACACACTTTCACAAAAAACAACAATCACGTTCATGATACATCATGTAACTAAAATCTTCCCCCGTGTATGGGAAAGAAGCCCCAGAGTTCCATAATACATCGGTTTCACCAAATGAATTACAGCATACTGGAGTATAGGCAGTTTGTGGCACAGGAAATCCCATTGAATACTTCCACTCCGATTTATCCATAAACATGTCGGGAATTAAGTTATTGCACATACCAAAAATTCCAGTCGTGTAATCTTCTATACCCATCCTATGAACCAATCCAGTAACTTTTTCAGCAGATAAAATCGTGGTTTGTACAGCATACGCACTATCTGAATTATTACCATCTAATGGATATAATGAACCTTGACATCCACCACACCAAAACAATGCTTTACTTGGATTGCTTGCAGATGCAGGGTTGGTTGGTGTTGTCAGTCTGATATAATATGGTGTAGGTAGGATCGGCGTATTGTCTGTTGGAATATTTGGCAAACTAGTAGCAATACAATCAGCCCCACAAGCCAATTGTGCTGGCAATGAACTAAATAAAACAACTTCAGGTGAGAAAATAATAGATAATGAGTCATCATTCCAGGTTGGGTCAACCTCTGACATAAACATTAAATCCATTGATTTACTCATACCTAGATTGCAACCAGTATCAATAATACCCAAAATCGCCATTATAGGATCCATAAACCAATGCACTTGATAAAAGCTGCTTTGCGTTTCCAATCCATGCTTCTCATCTCCATATCCAGGTGCTGGAAGTAACCCAGATAGTCCTGCAGACATATCAACCCCACCCAAACCAACCATACAAAAAGGTGACTTGGTTACATCAACAAATCTTGATGGTTCATAATATGACATCATCAACCCTATTGGCATTAGTGCCACATCTCGCTCAGGACAAGCACATAACCCCGCAGGTAATCTACCGGGCACGACTCCAGGTATTCCAGGTGGAATAATTTTGTCATCATCTATAATCGTTCCACCTTTTTGATTGCCAATATTAAATACCATTGGTATTGGACCTATAAACATAGGAAACAAACATGACCAACAAATATCTGTAATTGGGTTCATGAAACTACCATGACAATTAGTTGGTACTGCATAACTATTGAAAGTAGTACCCACCAACATTGCACCAACAATAGATAACATTAACTTTTTCAACTATGCACCTGTTTTAATAAAATCATTTTTTTGTTGCTCTAGTTGCTTAATTTGTTCTATTTGTTGATTATTCAGTGATGGTTTATTTTCAATATAATTCCAACGATTGATAATAGCAAATACATCACCAATCCCATAAAGCATAGTTGTTTTATTTGCACCAATATTTGCAATCTCGGCTTCTTGAGATGCAATTAACATTAATTGTTCCTGTAGTTTTGAATTATCAGCAAAAATGCACTGCATACTAAGAGCCATAGAAATTACATAGGTTTTTCTTAATAAAGACATCTTAATGTATCCCCATTAATATCACTTTTATTTCCCCTTAAATACACCAATTAGATTACGTAGTCTATTGCATAATGCTCAATTTTTGGCTATATTCATCAGCATACTTTCGTGTCTCATCTAAAATCACATGCACAATTTCCCAGTGCAAATCCTGCACCTTTTGAAAAATTCTACTATTAATAAGTTTATCGTCTGGTTGATGATTTGTCTTTAATTCACGTTCTACCATAATATTATCTACCCAGCCAGCAAACGTATCCTCCCATATAATATTTTTACCATCATAACTTACTTTTTTTGCAAGAGCAAACTCTAAATTCATTGGTTCTTGTTTTCCAACTTCAGCATAATGCTTACCTTCATCATTATAATTTGCATAAAATGCTCGCACTTGTTCACCTTGTGCAATCCAAATATTTAATTCTTTTAACATTGGTCTTATTAGTTCTAATACGTCAATATAAGAATTTTTTAGGAATGGTTGACAAAATTTCTCCAACTCTAAAACCTGATCAATTCCTGCTTGAATATTATTAACGCTGAGTAAAATAAATGCATTCATTACCTGTTCAAGCATCTTAATTGTATTTTGCTTAATTTCTGGATATAAATTTAAATCTTTGATTATTAAAAAATATTGCTCATCATTTATTGGAAACATATTAGACTAACCCCCTAAAAATTAATTTGTCTAGGGAGTATTTTAAAAGATTGTATGGTAGATGGTACTCGCCCATTTGGCGAGTTAATGAATTATTTTTTAAGTTAAGTTATTGATTTTTAATATATTGACTGGTTGTATCTCGCCAAAAAGACGAGTCAACTTTTTAACAAGTTAGAATTAACAAAGAAATTATGAATCATTGGCTTTTAAACCGGTGCAGAGGTTAAACAACATGTAGTAATTCATTCAATATAGTTTTGCAAAATCCTTCAATG
>CANISK010000035.1 GCA_947470205.1 Neisseriaceae bacterium
CAGAGTCAGGAGTATCATTTCGGGATATTACAACGTTACTTCAAAATCCAAAAGCTTTTCATTTGGTGATTGATATCTTTATGCATAGATATCGTAACATGGATATTGATGTGGTTGTGGGGCTTGATGCTAGGGGTTTTATATTTGGGCCAATTATTGCTTATGAGTTGAACAGGGGATTTGTGCCGGTGAGAAAGCGCGGTAAATTACCTTTTAGTACCATAAAAGAAACTTACTCATTGGAGTATGGGGATGAAAACACTGTGGAAATTCACACTGATGCAATTAAGCCAAGCGATAAAGTAATTATCGTGGATGATTTAATTGCAACAGGTGGCACAATGATTGCAGCGTGTAATTTAATTAAAAAACTACAAGGGCAGATTATTGAGTGTGCCGTTGTAAATGATTTATTGTACCTAAATGGTAGTAAACGCATTAGGGATATGGGTTATAATGTATTTTCATTGTTGGAGTATAACTAGCATGAGCAAATATAAATTCCCATATGTGCGCATGAGACGTAACCGTAATTCTCCCTTCATTCGTGATTTACTTCAAGAAAATACAATTACAGTAAAAGACTTGGTGTATCCACTTTTTATTATAGATGGAGTAGGTAAATTAGAACCAATTACATCTATGCCAGGGCAAATGAGATATAGTATAGATCAAGCGCTTATTGTGATTGAAGAATGCATTGATCTAGGTATCTTAGCTATTGCACTTTTTCCGGTAATTAATACCGCAAAAGATAACTTTGGCAGTGAAAGTTATAACCCAAATGGATTAGTGCAAAGGGCAGTTAAAACCATAAAAGACAAATATCCACAAATAGTTATTTTTACTGATGTCGCATTAGATCCATACACCATACATGGACAAGATGGAATAATAGATGATAACCGATATGTATTAAACGACGTTACAAATGAAGTTTTGGTAAAACAGGCGCTGTCTCATGCAAAAGCAGGGGCGGATTTTGTCGCTCCATCAGATATGATGGATGGTAGGGTGGTTAAAATAAGACGTGCCCTAGAAGAAGAGGGGTTTTATAATACTGGCATTATGAGTTATTCAATAAAATACGCATCCAGCTTTTATGGACCATTTAGAGACGCAGTTCATTCAAGTGGCAATCTTAAAAAAGCTGACAAAAAAACTTACCAAATGAACCCAGCAAATATTAATGAAGCATATGTGGAGGCTAAATTGGACATCGAAGAAAGTGCGGATATTATCATGGTGAAACCAGGTATTGGTTATTTGGATGTAGTTTATCAAATGAAAACCACACACAAAATACCAGTTGCGGTTTATCATGTTAGTGGAGAGTATTCTATGCTAAAGGCGGCTAGTCAAAATGGATGGATAGATTACAGCTCATGTTTATTAGAAACTATGCTATGCTTCAAAAGAGCGAGGGCGGACATTATCTGGACATATTCCGCACTAGACGTAGCTCGTCTTATTAATCAATAAAATAATAGCAATATAAAATATGCATAAAATCGCAATAGCGCCAATGTTAGATTGGACAGATAGACACTTTAGATATTTCATGAGGCAAATCACCAAATATACCGAGCTATACACTGAAATGATAGTAGCAGATGCCATATTACATGGTAACCAAGATAAACTCCTGAGTTTTCATCCAGATGAATTACCTTTGGTGGTGCAGCTTGGTGGATCATGCCCAGATAAGCTATCTAAAGCCGCAAAGATTTGTATGAATTATGGTTATAGCGGTATCAATTTAAACGTTGGATGCCCATCAGACAGAGTAAAATCGGGGAATTTTGGTGCATGCCTTATGAAAGATAGTCACTTGGTGGCATCTTGTATCAAATCCCTACAAGATTCAGTATCAATCCCAGTTAGTATCAAGTTACGTATTGGTGTGGATCATTTAGATAGTTATGAATTTTTTCGTGATTTTGTATTATCAATTGCAGAGACTGGATGTCAAGACTTTATAATACATGCAAGAATTGCTATTTTAGGTGGATTATCCCCAAAAGAAAACCGTGAAATACCACCACTTAAATACGAATATGTATATAGATTAAAACAAGAGCAGCCAGATTTATCAATCATGATAAATGGCGGTATTAAGACCATAATTGATGCTACCACACATCTAAAGCAAGTTGATGGTGCAATGATAGGAAGAGGTGCATATTATACCCCATATATATTTAGCACAGTAGATCGAGATATATACAATTGCGATGATACCTTAAAAAGCCGTATAGAAATTGCTTTTCAGATGATACCATATCTTAAAACACTTCAGAGTCAAAATGTCCCACTACATCATGTTACACGGCATATGATAGGATTATTTCACGGATGCCCAAATGCAAAACAATGGCGCAAAACTGTCACTCAAGATATCATCTCACTCAATTGCCTCACTCCGTACTATTCGTTTTTACAGAATTGCTAATAACGCCAATTCCATATAAGAAATCACATATGACGGTGATTGCTAGCTTATATTTATCGAAGCGCGGCAATCTAATAAGTAATAAAATTTTGTTTACTGTAAGTTGCGCCTACGGTAAAATAAATCTTTCAGGTCAGCTTAAGTAAATTGATTCAAAATCAAAAATGAATAATGCAAATTCAGTCATCTTAAAATTTTGCAATTTAGGTACTTACAACGTTCAATGCCAATTAAGAGCTAAAATAAATTTAATCAAAGCAATAGGTTAATTGTCATTCCCGCGAAAGCTGGAATCCAGTATAAGAATAAAAACATGGATTCCCAATCAAGTTGGGAATGACAGGATCTTTAGCTCTTAATTCGCATTTCAAATATATCATACAAAATTAAACATGTTATGGATATAAAGATATGAACATTGCAGATATGGATATGAACCTCGCAGAAGTTGTACATGATAATAAATTACATGAGAAATTAATAGAAGAAAAGATAAATCTTTTTTTTAATGAAAAAACTGACAAAGATTTATTAATAGATAATTTTTGTCAAATTAATTTTAATATTATACTTGGAGTTGCTGGTGTATATTTAGAAAAAGAACATTACGGAGTTGAGTATATTTCACCAGATGATGATAAGGATAATGTTGTAATATCATCTCATGCCAGTGATAGAGTCGATGCTGCATCTCAGAAGGAAGATTTTTTTGACAATAATAATGAAGACCAATTACAAATGGTGTGATACTTTAAATAAACAACTCATCTGGATCAGGTGTAGCCACCATCACATCTAGCACCAATTCTGGCTTATTAATTAAGTTAGCCAGAATTGTGAGTTTTTCTTTTGTCATAGCATCTAGTTGTTTATATTTTACTTCTTGCTGACGGGGTTCTTTGTGGTATTTGATTTTAAATAAAATGGCATCGAAGTTAAAATTATGACGTGCCAAGTGTTGCAAGATGTGGTCATTCATGCTACGCATAATATGAAATATTTGCTGCTCTAGAATAAATAATACGATAATGTTTTTATTATAATCAATAGATCCAAAATGACAAAATTGTGCATACTCTTCAGGAATGCACTCATAAAGAGCATGGTTAATTTCATCTAATTGGTTACATATTGATTTAAACTCGTCAAACTTGTGCCCATGTTTATAAATATAATGAGCATCTTTAAATAAATATTTATGTTTTTTATTTTGCATGGGGTTTATTGCACTCAATCAAAACCCAGCCATCTAAAGTATCACGTTTTACAACATCAAACCATGCGGAATATATCGTCTTTAGTTCTTCATATTGCTCATCTAAAATACCAGAGAGTATTAGGGTGTGGTGGGTATGATTGGCAAGTAATGGGGCGAGTGTTTTTAATGGGATAGATAATATATTTGCAACTACTAAATCACATTTTATGGTGTTAATTTCATTATTTTGTGCAAGATACCAGCTTACAGATACTTGATTATTTTTTGCGTTATAGGTACTAGATTCAATTGCCTGTGGATCTATATCGATACCATATACATCTGATATCCCCATTTTTTTACCACTCACAGCGAGTATCCCAGAGCCACATCCATAATCAAGCATCGATGTGTATTTGTTCGCATGTTGGCTAATCCATTTAAGACACATAAAAGTGGTTGGGTGCGTACCGGTTCCAAATGCAAGACCAGGGTCTAGGATTATGTTGATTGCCTTAGGGTTGGGTGGTTTATGCCAAGATGGCACAATATACAGCTTTTCACTGATTTTAATTGGATGAAACTGAGATTGAGTAAGTGCCACCCAATTTTGATCGTTGATTTTAGTAATAGTGTACTCAAATGTAGATTCAAACACTGCATTTGCTTGTTTAATTATTGGTAGTATATCTACAATATCATCAAAAAGAATAGTTAATTTGCTATGTTCCCAGAGGGTTATATTGGAAGATGAATTTAATGTAGGCTCGTTAAAAATTGGCTGTTCTTTGTTGGTATTTGCAAACTCATCTTCTATGGTGGTAGATAATGCCCCAAGCTCAAAGAAAATATCTGATAGTAATGATATATCAGCTGACGTGCCAAAAATTGTAATTTGTTGAAACGACATAATTATTTGCTAGCTTTCTCTTTTAGGTAATATTCAAGATAATGAATAGATTGTGCTTTGGTGCAAAATTCAATGTCATTTAAAAGGTCTAAATGTAGCGCAGTGTTAGTTTTAATGCCAATAAAATTACACTCCAAGAGAGCATTTTTCATTTTATTAATAGCATGTTGCCTTGAGTCTGCATGGGTAATGATTTTAGCTATCATTGAATCATAATATGGCGGTACAGTATACCCAGAATATACATGCGAGTCTACGCGCACCCCAATTCCACCTGCAAAATGACAAATATCAATTTTACCGGGAGATGGGGTAAATTTATATGGGTCTTCAGCATTAATTCTACATTGAATAGCATGCCCAGTAAATTTTACATCAGTTTGCTTGTAGCGTAGCTTTTCACCACTAGCGATATAAATCTGTTCTTTTACGATATCAATACCAGTTATCATTTCAGTAACAGTGTGCTCAACTTGTACACGAGTATTCATTTCAATAAAATAAAATTGCCCGTTTTCATATAAAAATTCAAAAGTACCGGCTCCACGGTAACCAATTGTCTTACACGCTTTAATGCATGCATTACCAATGCTTCGTCTGAGTGATTCTGAGATATCAGTTGCGGGGGCTTCTTCAATAACTTTCTGATGACGTCGTTGCATGGAGCAGTCACGTTCTCCAAGATGAATTACATTACCATATTCATCAGCCAATACCTGTATTTCAATATGACGTGGATTGGTGAGAAATTTTTCCATATACACAGCTTTATTGCCAAAGCCAATCTCGGCTTCTTGTCTGGTGATTAAAAATGCCTGTTCTAGCTCATCCTCATAATGCACCGCCTTCATGCCACGACCACCACCACCTGCAACAGCTTTGATTATCACCGGGTAGCCGATTTTATTAGCAATCTTTTTAATTGCATTTATATTGTCTGGAAGTTCTCCATCAGAGCCAGGTACCACTGGAACAGAGGCTTTAGCCATTGCCTCTTTTGCTTTCACTTTATCTCCCATGATGGCAATTGCATCAGGCTTTGGGCCAATAAATACAAATCCACTTGCCTCTACCTTGCGGGCAAATTCTGCATTTTCAGATAAAAATCCATATCCAGGGTGAATAGCTTGTGCATTGGTTATTTCTGCCGCTGAAATAATCGCAGGAATATTTAAATAACTTTGCGATGATTTAGGTGGACCAATACATACTGCCTCATCCGCGAGCTTTACATATTTGGCGTCTTTGTCTGCCTCAGAATAAATGGTGATAGTTCTTATGCCAAGCTCTCTACACGCTCTTTGTATACGCAGGGCAATTTCACCACGATTGGCAATTAAAATTTTTTCAAACATATTTATAAAATCCTATGCGATAACAAATAATTTTTGACCATATTCTACCGGTGAACCATCTTTAATAAGTATTTCTTTTACAATACCACTCTTGTCAGATTCAATTTGGTTCATTAGTTTCATGGCTTCAATGATACACAATATTTGCCCCGCCTTAACTTCTTGCCCAACCTCAATAAATGGAGCAGAATTGGGAGATGATGATTTGTAAAATGTTCCTACCATTGGAGATGTTACATAGTTTATATCAGAATATTCTGATTGCTTTTGTGTGTCTGTGGTGGGATGTGTTGTTGATGTCGTATTTGGAATATAAATATGTTGAGTATTTGGTTGATTATGGATTGGTTGATTTTCGTATTGGTGATTTTGTGGGTGCATATAAACTGGATGGTGTTGTATTGGTTGCACTTTACCAGTTGATATTTTAAGACAATCGTCCCCCTCGGTAATTTCAAATTCAGCAATACCAGATTTAACCACAAGGTCAATAATTTCTTCTATTTTTTTTATATCCATGTCCTCATTAACTCCTTATTGTATAATTTTGTCTTTATTTGATGGTATATAATGCGAATTAAGAGCAAAAGAATTCTGTCATTCCCAACTTGATTGGGAATCCATGTTTTTTATTGTTACACTTAATTCCCGCCGCAGTTTACCCTAGACCACGATCGGGGGTGGGAATGACAATTAATATGTTGTTTTATATAAATTTATTTTAGCTTTTAATTCGCATTATAGATTTCAAAGACGATGAGTATATTTGATTGCATAACGCAAGGCACACTCATAGCCATAAACTCCAAGTCCAGATATTACACTAATTGCAATATCTGATAATAATGATGTGTGCCTAAATGGTTCACGAGTAAAAATATTACTAATATGAATCTCAATAAATGGTATTTTGCTTAGTATGAGAGCATCTCTTATTGCAACACTGGTGTGGGTATAACCTGCTGGGTTTATTAAAATAAAATCAACATTTTTAACTACAGAATGTATTTTATCAATAATGTCACCTTCGTGGTTACTTTGAAAAAATTCTATATCACAGTTGTTATCAATCGCAATATTATTCAGTTTGCTGTTAATTTCTTCTAATGTTTGAGAACCATAATGGTGTACCTCTCGTGTACCTAACATATTTAAATTTGGACCATTTAAGATTAAAATTTTATGCATTTAATTATTTTCTACGGTATTATTTTCAATTTGTTGTTTAAATTTGGCACAATCAACAATTACAAGATGATTATCGGTTGCGAATTGTATGATAAATTTAAATATTTTGGAACTTTTTTGTTCTAATGTTTTTTTAATTGCAACACAATTCATATTATTATACACCAATGGACGCAAATATGGCGAATATGACATCTTTTGATTTTCAAAATCTGCAAGCATACCACATAAACGATCCACCCAATCACTTGGACGGAATTTATCACCAGTTGTGGTTATGCCTTTAATGATAATTTCATCAAGATAGCAAATTTCAATATTTGTGTCATTAGTGCTCATATGTTTAAAACTGTTCCATTATATAATTAATTATGTTAATGGTATATTATATCAGATTATTGATATTGTGAGTTAACAACTAAAACACAACTTAATTAAATTTACTAAACAGGCTCTAAAAAGGTACATTAATAATTATAACACACCGCTCATAATTTCAAAAAATGAATGTTTCAACTTATTTGGTACGCATTTTATATATTTGATTGGGGTGTAATGGGTTTGAGCTGGGATTTTTGGGTTTTATTTTACAATTTGCGCAGTTGAAGAAATTTTATTCAATTTTTCTATACATTATCAGTTAAAGTATTAAATGATAGATTTTAGTGCTTGCTTTTGTAGTGCTACTGTTGAAAATATTTTGAACAAGCTCTAAGGTAAGTTAGGGTTTAAAATATGATAATTTTATACCTATCGCGATTGATGGCATTTTTCCACAAGGTGCAGCAATCTCAATCAGTGTACTAAATTAATGTATTCTATCTAACAATTTTTACAATAAGTGGGCTATAAAAAATAATTGCTACTATTATATTGAAGTACCATTGGGTTTAATTGTAGAATTCCATTCTCCATGCAATATTACATAATATGCCAAATGGTAGTAATTATTTTTTATATCCTCCTAACTCCACGTAAAGTGCCCTATAAAGATATTTACCCAAACAAGAAAACCACACCAGAAGCAGGGATACTTTATAATTTGTATATAAACAAAAGTCAACAAAATAATAATTTATATAACAATGACCCCACGCAATACCATGAAGAGGAAAATGAGTTCAATCGCGGGTTATATAATCTGATACCACACACAGTAGGACAAAAAACAAAAATAACCCAACTATATAAGGATGTTATTAGGCAATTAAGAACTCCAAAAAAGACAATCAAACCAAATGAAACATTTATCCTGTATGATAATAATCATCAAAATGAGAAAATAGCATTATTTACATTTTTAAGGAGTGTGGCTGGTAATATCAATGCAAATGAAGATAAATTAATACATTATATAGTAAATTTATTTCAAAATTACAAATTAGAGATACCCATAGCTGAATTTATTCAGGAAATTATTGTTGTGGCTGTTACTGGAAACTTTTCATCAGAAGCATTATTTTTGTATTATGCACATGTTTTTACCAATTGTGGTCAGTTTTAATAAAATGCCATCGCATCTTATTTTACAATTTATGGTTCTTGTATAATAACACCATACGGTGTTACATGAAAGTTTTGCATGATTTTTAACTCACAATTTGAATGTGAGTTAAAAATTTACACAGAAATCATTTGTATTACCTTAATAGCATTGGTAACATAAAATGAATTAATGAAATGATTGCGAATAGAATGATCATTTTACTATAAAAACTAACCACAAACAATGCATAGTTTTTTGTGGATTTATGGTGATTGTTGTTTATAATGTTATTACCGTAAGCGCATATTATGACGGTTGGAACTTTTTTATGCGTTTGTCGGTTAAAGTCTATATCATTTGTATCGCCACAGTTACCATTTTTATTACATTGATTATTGCAATTTGTAATTTCAGATTTTCTGTAATTTATTAATTTTAATTTATCCACCAGCACAAGAATTTTTTGATCGATGCGATCGATAACCCATTTATAGTCCAAGGTTACAAATTTATTATTGGCAACATTTTTACATACTGTCATAAAGTTTTTTGATGTTTTTGATGCGATAAAAGTTGTTGATTTTAGAATTTGTAAAATATTAACGACATTCAAATTACACATTAATGTTTTATTTGATTTAATTAATTTATATAATCCATTAAGTATTTTTTTGGGATGCTGATTATTGTTCAATAATTTTGCAATACTTTTTAAAAAATACACTTTAGTTGTAATGTCAATTTTGCCGTATGATTGTGCAATTAACTTTAAATATTTTGAATTAATTAACATTTTCCAATTAATATTTTTTTGATACTGCATGTTGGTAGTAATTTCATTATTAGTAAAACGTGTACTCCTAATTTTTGTGACCATAGTATTTAATTGTGCATGTTTTATGGACTGATTTATCTCATGTTCATGATGATGATTATTTTTTATGTGCATAAATAATGAACTATGTTGATTATCATCACACAAAATATTGTGATATAAAATGTGTAGTAACGCTATTAATTTAGCTAAATTTAATGAATTATTGTCAATATTAAATTGTATTGTTTGCAATACAGCAAACATTTTGACAATGTCATCATAATTATTTTGTAGTGTTTGCAGGTTAATTGGATATTCATCTTTATTTGCTACGAATTCACCCAGGTATTCAATAGGTTTTTCCTTTATATTTAATACTTTTTCTATATCGTATTGTTGATTTAATAATATCAAATATAATGATTGAACCATAAAAGTACAAAAATATTTATCTAATTGATTATAACTTATGAACCAAATTATTTTATGAAAATTAATATATTTTAATAATTCTTGAAGATATTCCTTTGTTATTACTTGAGAATGCACATGGCATTCTTTTGTTTCTTGAATAATTGAAATGCCAAGTGCCATGTGCGCAATAAATGATGCATTGCCTTCATTGTCATTCCAGCCCCCGATCGGGGTCGAGGGTAAACTGCGGCGGGAATCCATGTTCTCAAATGACTGAGTTATTTCGTGCACGTTCCCAAGATATTTTATTGTATCTGAAAATTGATTGTGAAATTTACATTTTTGCATTGATAGTTCAGTAAGTAGATTTTTTTGTATGTTGAGTATGTGTGTAGCGTTCATAAGTATCTCTCCTTGTATTCTAGAAATGAAAGTAGGTGAAATTATAAACAAGAGCAATTGAATAGTATAATAAATATTTAATA
>CANISK010000036.1 GCA_947470205.1 Neisseriaceae bacterium
ATTATCAGTAATATGCTAGGCTCAGGAGTATTTATGTTACCTGTGAGCTTAGCTGCAATTGGTGGAGCGTCTCTCATTGGTTGGCTTGTTAGTATGGTTGGAGTTATCGCTCTTGCCTTGGTGTTGGCAAAGTTATCTACACTTGTTCCAAATGGAGCAGGGCCATATGACTACGCTAAAGCTGGTTTTGGCAATTTTGTGGGTTATCAAACCAATTACGCATATTCGATAGCCTCATGGATAGGTAACGTGAGTATGATTAGCGTTATTATTGGTTACTTGGGCAATATATCTCCATTCTTTAACACACCATTTCATTCGGTATTACTACAAATTGCTATTATCTGGCTATTTATTATCCTAAATATATATGGTGCGAAAATTGTGAGTATTATTCAAGGATTTTCTGTTTTTTTAGCACTTATCCCCATATTATTTGTTGCAATATTTGGTTGGATTTGGTTTGATGGCCATATTTTTATGGCATCTTGGAATGTCACTGGTAAATCAGTTTCATTTGCAGTGAATGCCTCATTTAATAATATAATGTGGGCATTTATTGGAATAGAGTCCGCATGTATAAGCTCTCATCTTATTAAAAATCCGCAGAGAAATATACCACTTGCAACGATTTTTGGTGTAATAATTGTAACCGCAATTTATATCTCAACGTGCACTGTGATTATGGGTATAATACCCAATAATCAACTAATCGTATCAAATGCACCTTTTGCTGATGCATTAAATAAAATCTTAGGATTTGGTTTTGGTAAATTGGTATCTATTTGTGCTATTATTAACTGCTTGGGTTCTTTGGCTGGTTGGACGATGGTAATTGGACAAACCGCAAAAGCAGCCGCAAATGATGGATTATTTCCAAGGATATTTGCAAGAGCCAATAAAAGAGGTGTGCCAACATGTGGACTTATTATTATTGCAATGATTATGTCTATTGTGGTATTATTAACTATATCTGCCAATGCGCATGAGCAATTTGGTAAAATTATCACAATGTCTGTAATATTATACCTCATTCCATACATTTACTCTGGTTTTTCAATTATAGTTATTGGATATCACAAATTACCCAAAAAAACATACATTATTAATGTGGGTCTTGGTATATTGGCGAGTTTATTTTGTCTATGGTCTATATTAGGCTCGGATAAACCAATTACTGTATGGGCATTTGTTGTTCTTATGTCCTCAACCTTTTTCTACGCTTTTAACAAGTATAAACAATAATTATAAATTTGATAATATTATGTGATATAGTCATTACACTCGTTACGTCATTGCGAGACTTGATTTGTCAAGTCGTGGCAATCCATGTTTTACAATAAAGTAAATTATAACAATGAATACTGATGCTCTAATAGAAGAAATAAATAACGCACTACCGCAAACCCAGTGCACTAGATGTGGCTATCCATCATGTAAAGAATACGGAGCTGCAATAGTAAATGACAACACACCTATTAATCAATGCCCACCAGGTGGTGCCAGTGGAATTAAGACACTCGCATTCATTACAAACCAGCCAATAACGAAACTAAACGAAACACACGGCACAGAAAAACCAAAAACATTATGTATCATTGATGAAGATGCATGTATCGGTTGTACGTTGTGTATAAAAGCATGTCCAGTGGATGCGATAATTGGTAGTAATAAAATGATGCACACAGTGATTACAGATGAATGCACTGGGTGTGATTTATGTATCCCAGTGTGTCCAGTAGATTGCATCCATATTATTCAAGATGATAATTCAAATTGGTCTGCAGATAGAATAGAAAAAGCTAAATCAAGATACGAAGATAGAAATCATCGCATAAAAAACGAACAGGAAGAGCAGACAAGAAGAATGAGAGCAAAGAAATTAAACCCTACGAATTTTATAAAGCCAACACAAGATGGTAAAATTTTTAAGTGATAAAATACTCACAAATAATTTTATAAAATTACTAATATGCACGGTCGTGATAATAACATTTTGCGGAATATTTTCCACAGTACTTGCAAGTAATGATGCTAATTTCTACGCAATTATTTCCAAAAATATTTATATAAATAACGAATTTATGAATCTCACATTTAATTATCAAGGTTGGCTAGACAAACCACATTTACAATTTTGGATAACAGCATTATCGTACAAATTATTTGGTGTACATGTATTTTCATATATACTACCAGGATTTATATTTTATCTTCTGGGTGCTATTTACCTTTATTTATTTGCCACTCATTTATTTAAAAGTAAAGAGGTTGGGTTGTTATCAATGCTTATTTACCTCACGTCTTTACATCTTATGTTATCCAGCATAGATGTAAGGCAAGAGGCATTTTTACTGGGTGAGATCATCCCTGCTTGTTATTATTGGTTTTTATATGATGAATGTAAGAACATAAATCTCAAATATCTTTTTTTGGGTGCATTTTTTAGCGCTCTTGCGCTTATGACCAAAGGGGTATTTTTAGTACTGATTATATTTAGTGGTATATTCACTTTATGGATAATAAACCAAACTTGGCACAAATTTATCTCAAAAAAATGGCTGTGTGCATTTTTATTGGTTGGACTTTTTACTCTACCGGAGCTCATATCACTATACATTCAATTTGATGCCCACCCTGAAAAGCTAGTATTTGGTAAAACTCATGTATCTGGAATAAAATGGTTTTTCTGGGATAGTCAATTTGGTAGATTTTTTAATAACGGACCAATAGTTAACTCAAATAAAAACACATACGCACATTATTTTTTCTTTATCCATACATTACTGTGGGCGCTTATTCCATGGAGCATTGTTGCTATTTTTGCGCTATTTAATACCATAAAATCACTAAAATATGCCAAAGACACTCCAGAGCACCCAATAAGAAAAGAGGAAAGAAAGGCATATATCTATATATTGGGAACAATTGTCCCAATATTTATATTATTTAGTGCCACGAGTTTTCAGTTAGATCACTACACCAATATCATCATTCCCTTTATAGCAATTCTATGTGCAGATTTTTTATTTAATACCCTTACCAAACTAAGCCATCACCCTTTATTCAGAATACAAATTTGGTTATCATATATATTATGTATATTAATATCTATCGCAGTTTTTATATTATTTCATAAAGCTCTATTTGTATATTTCATCATTGCAACTCTAGGTATTATTATATGTTTTATACTCCTTGCTGGACATTACCCACTAACACGGTTAGTTTTATACTCAATATTTTCCGTATGCGTTATATTTGTTTTCATTGAAACTATCAATTCAAAATTATACTCAAAATATGATGTGGGGTATATGATAAATAAATACATTGTTAAGCAAAATAATACCTATTCATTCATTGATTATGATGTAAACTCACTGAGTTTAGAGTTTTATACAAATACACATCACAAATATTACAGGATAAATGATAACAAACAATTAACCAAATTAAAAAAACCTTATTATCTTGTGATTGGCGCACAAAATTGGAGCAAAATATCTAACACCCCTCAATTTAAAAATGCTACGATTTTAAATACATTTAAATACATCAAACAAGAGAAATTTCCACAAACATTGTTAAATAATAATACTAAAGAAAAAAATCTAGAAAATATAGATTTAATTTTAGTGAGTGAATAAAAAAGGATACTATCTAATGGAACAAAACAAACAATATAAATTAATCGCATTTGATATTGATGGTACCATATTAAGTCATGAGCACAAGGTATGCCCAGAATTAAAAATTGTAGTTGATAAACTGCACAAAATGGGATATATGTTTACTTTGGTATCCGCAAGGTTGCCAGATTCGGCCTTATATATTGCAAAAGACTTGGGACTTACAAAAGATGAATATATTATTCCATTAAATGGAGCATTTATCACTAATTATAAGCACGATATCATCTATAACAAATCATTTAATACCGATAGCTTTGATGTTCACTTAGATGCAATCAGTCCGAATATTGCGGTAAATTATTACTATCAATTTGCTTGGCACGTATTAAGACCAAATGAAGTGACCAAACACGAACAAATAATGATTGGAGATACAAATTACACATATTACACAGATAAAATCAATATTGCAAATAAAATCACCTTAATGGGTGAGTACGAAGATTTACTTCATGCCAAAAACACGCTTGCAAAACTAAACCCAAGTTTATTAATTGCATTTTCTCATCCAAAATATCTTGAAATAGCTCATAAAGATATATCAAAATATTCAGGGTTGACAGCATATGCTAATAAGTTAAACATCAATACATCTCAAATAATCGCATTTGGAGATGGTGAAAACGATATCGATATGTTATCTCACGTAGGACTTGGGGTGGCAATGGATAACGCATCCCCTCATGTTAAAACATTCGCCAAAGACATAGCTCCACATCACTTAGAATCTGGAGTTGCTAAATATTTAACCAAATTAATTAACAATAATATTTTATAAAGAAAATAATACCATGCAAAATACCCAACACAATGACAATTTTTTAAACCTCGTAGAAGAATGCCGACCATTTGTGAAAGAAATCAATGTGGATACTGCACATCGTAAACTTATAAATAATCAAAATATTAAGCTCATTGACGTAAGGGAAGACTACGAATGGAACCAGGGGCATTTACCAAATGCGATACATTTATCACGCGGGGTGATAGAGCGTGATATAGTAAAAATCATCCCAGATAAAAATGCTGAAATTATTCTTTACTGCGCTGGAGGGTTTAGATCAATACTGGCAGCCTATAATATTCAAAAAATGGGCTATACCAATGTTGTATCCATGTCGGGTGGGATTAAAGACTGGATGCTCAATCAACATCCAGTTACTTATTAGAGATGTATAAGTAACTGGATTTTATGAATAAAATATATTCACTTTTGAAGATATTTTATTCATAAAATGAACATGCACCGAGATATAATTAATTACTATTAAATAAATTTAAAGGAATTAATCATGGGTGTCTCAAACAACACAAATACAAAACTAACGAATATTCCAACAAACACAAAGAAACTAGTGCAACAAATAAAACAGCAAAACTCTCAACCACTGTTGCAAAAAAACAATCAGAATTCCAATGCATCAACTTGGTTCGAACGCATGACATCGACAATTCAGGGGTGGTTTTCAGCTGCTGCTCAGTCTTGTGTTGCAGCTCCAAGAATTAAAACAGATCGCCTCACGGATTCAACAATAAAAACAAGCGCTAAGAACAACCATGCTGATGAGTATTTTACTGGGGCATTAAGATATGCTAAACTACCTTCACAGCTAAAGACAACCCCACCAATACAGCCAAGCTCAAAATCTGCAAGTGCCAATCAATCGCCAGAAGATATACTTAATCAGATATTGGGCATTGTAAAGCTGGCACAAGACTCAAAAAATACAAAAAATACAATAAATCGCATAATGCCAGAAAGTACCAAAAAGAAAGCACAACCTAATCTGAAAAGCAATAACGTAGCGTCAAAAAAGTACACTATTAAATCAGATCTTGCAGAATATACTCTAAAAAAACTAAAGATGTATTATGATAAATTTATAACTGGTAATAATTCTTTAAAGCTCCCAACTAATCCTGAATTTGATGAAGAGTGTCAAAAGTTATTAAATCAAATCGATCCTGAGATCCCATATAGCAAGGATGCATCCGAAAAAATAATCACTAATGGAAACATGAGACCTGTAGAAGTAATGCATAAATTTCATAAACAGGATGGTCAAAAAATAACAAGATCTACAGAAATTGATGATAAGCAAATTTATGCAATTGATTTAAATCCTACAAGATCAAAAATTATAGGCATGCTTCTTAAATATTTTGCCACAAAAACAATAAAGATAAAAGCATAAGACAAATAAGATCCTGTGGATAACTTTGTGGATAACTTAATAGAAAGCTAAAATATCAATAGCTTATTCTTAATCGAAAAAAATTTCCAATGGGTCAACGCTCAGCATTTGCAGTGTTTATTGAGTGTTGTCCCATAATATTCAAGCATTTCAACCCACATACATCATCTGTGGATAACTAAATACAATATCAACAATTAATCCCCAATTTTATCCATCAGGTTATCCACAATATCTGTTATTAACTATATTCATTACTAGTAAATCAAATACTTATTTAAAACTTATAATCATATATTAAAATGCATGGTAAAATCATAATATTAATTTTACAAGGTCACTATATTGAGCATTATCATAAAAACCCAACAAGATGTCGAATATATGCGTATATCATGTAAACTAGCAGCTGAAGTATTGGACTACATCGCCCCATATGTAAAGCCGGGGGTTACAACTAATGAACTAGATAAGTTATGTCATGAGTACATCGTGGATGTACAAAAAGCATACCCATCGCCATTACAATACAAGCCATCCCCTAAAAATCCCCCATATCCAAAGTCCATCTGCACCTCAGTAAATAATGAAATTTGTCATGGTGTGCCAAGTGATAGAGTCTTAAAAGATGGGGATATTGTGAATATTGATATCACAGTGTATAAAAATGGATACCATGGAGACACCTCAAGGATGTTTTATTTGGGGCAAGTATCTCCACATGCTAAAAGATTATGTGAGATTACCTATAATTCCATGTGGTATGGAATTTTACAAGTAAAACCAAGCAATACACTGGGTGACATTGGCAATGCGATACAAAAATATGTAGAGAGTAATGGTTATAGCGTAGTACAGGAATATTGTGGACATGGGATAGGTAAAGTATTTCATGAAGATGAATTGCAAGTTCTTCATTATGGTAAACCAAAAACAGGAGCCACTTTATTGCCAGGGATGATATTCACCATAGAGCCAATGATAAACCAAGGTAAAAGACATGTTAGATTTTTAAGTGATGGATGGACTGCAGTCACTAAGGATAGAACATTATCAGCTCAGTGGGAGCACACTATTTTAGTAACCAACACTGGATATGAAGTATTGACTTTATCTCCAAATATGCCAAATCCTCCGGCTTTTATTAAGTCACTCACTACATGAGTGAGGACACACTCAAGTCATATATTACGTTAAATGGTTATGGTAAGCTAAAAGAAGAGCTTTATAACTTAGTGACGAAAGAAAGACCAGAGCTTGTGCACATCATCAACTGGGCTGCAAGCAATGGAGATAGGTCTGAAAATGGCGACTATATATACGGTAAACGAAAGCTTCGTGAGGTGGATAAAAAAATCCATTACCTTACAAAAAAACTAGAAAATATAACGGTGGTAGACTATACAACACATAAACACTCCCCAAAAATATATTTTGGTGCGACTGTGGAAATATTTCGCAATCACAAAGAAACATTAAAAGTGCAAATTGTGGGGCAAGACGAAATAAATCCATCATTAAATCATATTAGCTGGAATTCTCCACTTGCACGGGCACTACTAGGACGACAAGTTGGAGATGAGTTTAATTTCAAAACCCCAAATGGGATGGATGCTATAGAAATCACCGAAGTGCTATACATTTAAATATATACTCGTCGTCTTTAAAACCTGGACGTTGTTGAAAGAAAGTTATAAATTATGATACCAAATATCAAAGATGTTATTACAGATGCATATAATAACCTAGAACACCTAAAACACCCAACCGATGAATTGTTAAAAGCCATCAACCTTATTATAGATACCCTAGATTGCGGCGGCATTAGAGTGGCTGAAAAAATAGGTTTTTCTTGGGTGGTAAATGATTGGATAAAAAAAGCCATCTTGTTACATTTTAAATTTAGTCAAAATCAATTAATTGATGCAAACTATATTAAATTTAATGATAAACTCGCATTAAAATTCAACGACTACAATAGCGATATGTTTAAAGAGGAACAAATCAGAGTTGTGCCGCATGCTGTGGTTAGAAAGGGCGCTTTTGTTGGTAAAAATACCATTCTTATGCCAAGTTTTATTAATATAGGTGCATATGTTGGGGATAATACCATGATAGACACATGGGCAACCATTGGTTCGTGTGCACAAATTGGTAACAATGTGCATATATCCGGTGGAGTGGGGATTGGTGGGGTGTTAGAACCGATACAATCAACTCCTACGGTCATTGAAGATAACTGCTTCATTGGGGCAAGAAGTGAAATTGTAGAAGGGGTGGTAATTGGTGAGGGCTCAGTAATTTCAATGGGAGTTTTCCTTGGTGCATCTACCAAAATTTACGATAGAGAAACCGGTCAAATAACCTACGGTAAAATACCAGAATATTCAGTGGTGGTACCTGGTTCACTTCCAAGTACAGACAAAACCCACTCATTAAATGCTGCGATAATAATTAAAAAGGTGGATGCCAAAACTCGTGCAAAAGTATCAATCAATGAAATACTCCGCATATAAAACACTGTGGATTATATGTTTATTCTATGGTTTAGTTGGATGTGCGAGCATGTATGATCCTATAGACGTGGCACATACCAAATACACTACACCTGTCAATATTGATAATAATTTTGATATTAGTGGAAGGTTTTTTGTAAAAAATATAATAAACAACAAACCAACGTCACAATATGGAAATTTTAATTGGAGCTATGAAAATAACACAAACAACAAAACCATAGAAACAATAACTTTTAATACACCAATAGGACAGACAGTCGCTAAAATCATCATCACCAACAATAACCCAGTATTGTATATAAATAAAACTAGTTACAAAGGTGATGATTTAAATCTTCTCATGACACAAAACTTAGGCTTTAACATTCCAATTACGCAACTGCACTACTGGTTACAAGGCGTACCAATTCCAAATATACAAATAGATAAACATACTACATATGGATTTTATCAATTAAACTGGAATGTTGAATATTTAGATTGGCATGATGTCGCCCATCCAAAAATCATCAAAATCACCAATCAAGACATTACAATTAAATTAGTCCTCTTATATTGAACTGACTCCTTGATAAATCTTTTCAAATAGACAATTTATAGTTTATGATACAATTCATACAGTTTAATTTCTAATACAATTGCATATATGTTTCACCAGAAAAGCGCACCACATGGACGATATGTAAATTGTAATGATCTTTTGACCCACCATTGTAATCAAAAAGTGACTCACCAGACTATTAAAAAATAAATAAGTTTGTATAGCAAAGTACAGGGTAAATTACGTACTTTATGTGTAGATCGTGTGCAAGGTACCAAAAATAATGCCACACGAGAATATGACAAAGTGGCAATGAAACTGGTTAGACTGAAACATCAGTATAAGTCAGTTGCCCATATCTACAACATTAAAATCATACCAGATAATAAAAAATATTATGCCCGAGCAATTGAATATCAAAACAATAAAGAATTACAAAAAAATAAACAAGGTGGTATCTATTGTTTAAGTAGTAATCGAAGTGATTTAACAGCAGCACAATTATGGCATACTTATGCTATGTTAACCGAAATAGAGTCTGCATTTCGTAGCCTCAAGTCTGAATTGGGTATACATCCAGTATCAAATAGCATTGAATCATTTAAGAGTGCATTTAACCGTGGTGTGGCTTAATAATTAGTTTTATTATTCGCATACACTTTTAATTAAATTTATCAATAAAATCATGTATAATTAACAACCTTAAACACATTAAAAGATAAAATGTATGCGAATAATAAGACTACTTAAGATAATATGCACTCTGCATCGATATGGCTTATATCAAATTTTAAAAAAATATCACAAAACTACCGCATTTGCAACACTAATTGAAACATTATTATTTTTTGTGCCAATTAAACACAAAGATAAATCATTGGCTATGCGGACTAAACTTGCCCTTGAGGATTTGGGGCCAGTATTTATCAAATTTGGGCAGTTGCTATCCACTCGCCAAGATTTACTACCACCAGAATACATCACAGAATTATCCAAATTACAAAGCCAGGTTAAACCCTTTGAAAGTAAAATTGCACGAGAGATTATAGAGAACTCCCTAGGTCGTCCTATTGAGGAAGTATTTGATAATTTCCAAGATATTCCAGTGGCGGCCGCTTCAATTGCACAAGTACACAAGGCAATTCTTCGAGAGAATAAAGAGACTGTTGCGATTAAAGTATTGCGTCCTAATATATTACAAATTATTCGCCGTGATATTGCGTTATTAAAACTACTTGCGTGGTTTGTGAGATTGGTGTATAGTGATGGCGAACGCCTACGTCCTACGGACGTGGTGCTTGAATTTGAAAAAATCATCACC
>CANISK010000037.1 GCA_947470205.1 Neisseriaceae bacterium
ATGACAAAGTATCTCGCGGGAATGACAAAGTATCTCGCGGGAATGATAGTCTTCTATTATGTCTTTACAGTGGTTATGCAATAAGTACAATGACGCAAGTTTGAGATTTTAAAATTTCTTAGTGAGGTTTATGCTATGCATTATCCCCACCGATATCTCTTCAATTGATTTTTTGCTTGTATTTAGATATGGGATATCATAAGTGCGCATTAGGTGCTCCGCAGTGTTTATTTCTTTTGTACATGTTGTTATACTTGAATATTCACTATTTGGTAGTCTATTGGTTCTAATGTGATGCAGTCTATCTACATCAATGGTGAGTCCAAAAAGTTTACTGTGATATGCAATGAGTGCCTTGGGTAATTTATCTTGCTTTAAGTCATTTTCTACTAATGGATAATTGGCTGCTTTAATCCCATAATTTATTGCCAAATATAAACAAGTGGGAGTTTTACCCACTCGAGACACCCCAATTAATATCACATCTGCTTGATCAAAATCCTTCACCGTCATGCCATCATCATTATACAATGAAAAATCTATCGCCTCAATTCTTTTATAGTACTTATCTTCATCTATAATTCCATGAGATTTACCAAGTGTAAGAGATGACGATATGCCAATTTCTGCCTCTAAACTTGGCACAAAAGACTCAAAAAAATCAATATGAAATACATGTGGTAATTTAAATTTATTTCTAATTGTGGGATTTATTATACTGGTTAGTACGATTGGCTTGATGCTATCTTTATTGTATCGGTTATTTATCCTAACAATAGCTTGGTCTGCTTTATAGATTGTGTCCACAAATGGAATAACTTCTTTTTGAAAATCTACACTTTCAAACTGACTAAGTAGGGCATTGCCCAACCCTTCGGTTGTGATACCTGTGCGATCTGAAATAAAAAATACATTTTTCATGAGTAATTGAACCTTTGTTGTTGATGTAATTAGTGCAGTTAGAAAAATAAAAAATCTACTGATAGTATTAATAAACCAGTACTGGATTCCCGCCTTCGCGGGAATGACAATGATCTCGCGGGAATGACAATGATCTCGCGGGAATGACAATGATCTCGCGGGAATGACAATGATCTCGCGGGAATGACAAGACCCTTCGCGGGAATGACAAGACCCTTCGCGGGAATGACAGTATTTTTAGAGAAAAATTCGCATTACAGCTCTCACCCAATCTCACTTACCCTCACCTGCCCCACCAGTACGAATATTCGAAGAGTTTGGGGCATAGGCAAGGCGGGGTTATAAAAATTGCGACGCTATGGACTAAAGCGTCCATGAGGAGCAATTTTTATAACCCCAACACAGCATATGCCCCAAAATCAAAGAGTATTTATTGCCATTCAAAGCGACGAACGTATATACTCTTCATTAGTTGGGTGAGTCCAAGATAGCCAACCAGTGTTAACATGAGCCATCCGAAATATGACCATGGGAGGGGTTGCATTTTAAAGTAATTTGCTAAAGCTGGTATCATTGGGATTGACACCCCGAAACATAAAATCACAATCATCATTATTATCATATATATAGATGCCGTACTCTGAATAAATGGTATTTTGCGAGTTCGTATCATTTGTACTATCATGGTTTGAGTAAATAAACTTTCAATAAACCACCCTGATTGGAACAGTGTTTGATGCCCTACAGTATTTGCACCGTATACAAACCACATTAAGAGAAATGTTGTCACATCAAAAATAGAGCTTAGGGGACCAAAAAATATAATAAACCGCCTTAGTTCCTTTGAATCCCACTTTTGTGGCTTGGCGAGAGATTCTTTATCCACATTATCAAACGGAATTGCAATTTGTGAGATGTCGTATAATAGATTTAACACCAATAAATGCATGGGCAACATTGGTTCAAATGGTAAAAATGCGGATGCGATTAGCACACTAAAAACATTCCCAAAATTTGAGCTTGCAGTTATCTTGATATATTTTAACATATTGGCAAATGTTTTACGCCCCTCTTCCACTCCATCTTCTAAAACCATCAAACTTTTTTCAAGTAAAATAATATCTGCAGCCTCTTTTGCGATATCCACTGCAGAATCCACAGATATACCAATATCTGCAATCCGCAATGCTGCGGCGTCATTAATACCATCCCCCATAAACCCTACCGTATGCCCTGCTTTTTGCAACATCATCACAATTCGCTCTTTATGCGCCGGGGTGAGCTTAGCAAACACCGTGGTGTCATAAGCTATTCGCTCTAAATCTTTATCTGATAATTTATCTATATCAGCCCCTAGCAACATACCCTCTATATTTAACCCAACTTCTTTACAAACTTTTTTGGTTACAAGTTCATTATCACCAGTTAATATCTTGACCATCACCCCATGTTTATTAAGTGCCTCTAGTGCAGCTTTGGTGGTTTCTTTTGGTGGATCCATAAAAGCTATATAACCTACCAATGTCATGTTGGTTTCATCGTGTACACTATACGATTGTTTTACATCAATATATCGTTTAATTGCAACTGCAACCACACGCAAACCTTCGGAGTTTAGATTTGCAGTAACGTGTTTTAATTTATGTAATAGCTCATCTGTAAGCGGAAGAATATGCTCTTGATGATATACTGTGCCACAACAAGCAATCATCTCTTCTACTGCACCCTTACAGATTAAGATATGTTCTTTGCTATTGTCTTCAACTACTACAGACATACGTTTACGCTGGAAGTCAAATGGGACTTCATCAACTTTCCTATACTTTCTTATCAGCTCTGGGATATCACCAAAATTAGCACGTTCCAAAATCGCCACATCAAGAAGATTTTTAAGCCCAGTTTGATAATAACTATTTAAATATGCATATTCTAATACATCATCAAAATCTTCACCCATTATGTTGGTGTGTCGCTCTAAGCAAATTTTATCTTGCGTGAGTGTACCTGTTTTATCTGTACACAATATATTCATTGCACCAAAATTTTGTATCGCATCTAATCTCTTTACAATAACTTTACGTTTAGACATAAGTACCGCACCTTTTGCCAAAGTGGATGTTACTATCATTGGCAACATTTCAGGGGTGAGCCCGACCGCAATAGATAATGCAAACATAAACGCACTCATCCAATCATGTTTTGTTACTCCATTTAATACAAATACAATTGGTGACATAATTAACATAAAATAAATTAATAACCAGCTAACCTTATTAATTCCACGATGAAATGAAGTATCTACAACACCATGAGTGGTAACTTTTTTTGCCAAAGAACCAAATATGGTGTTTTTACCTACCGCGATTACTATTGCTGTTGCAGTTCCACTAACTACATTTGTCCCCATAAAACCAATATTTTCTAATTCCAACATATTCTCCACATTTGCCTTTGACTGCAATGCAAATTTTTCACTTGGTAAAGATTCACCCGTTAAAGATGCCTGAGATACAAATAGGTCTTTTGCAAGCAAAATCCGCACATCTGCTGAGATTAAATCTCCTGCGGATAATGTGATGATATCCCCCACTACAAGCTCTCGAATTGGGATTTCAATTTTATTGGCACGCATGTTAAATAAGTTATCATTTACCTGTTCTTCATATAGGGCAATAATTTCATCTTCTTCATCAAATCTATATACGGTAGCCGAGGTGCTCACCATTGCTTTTAATTGGTCTGCAGCATTGTTTGACCTATTTTCCTGCACAAATCTTAAAATAGTGGAAATGATAATCATTAAGGTAATCACCACCATACCACGTACATCATCAGTTACAACAAAAAAACCATCTAAGAGTGTGAGTAATAAATTAAAAGGATTTTTATAACATAACCACAAATGTTTATACCACGTGAGTTTTTCTTGACTGGCTATTTCATTTTTACCAAATTTATCACGATTTCTCTCCACTTCAATTATTTTTAACCCATGAGGAGTGGAAGATAGCTCTTGATAAAGATCATCTGCACTCATATAACTATGTTTAATCACTTGACTGGCGGTGGATTCTGGAGACACGTGATTAATGAGATGATAATTTTCATCAAATAGATTAGGATCACCCACAAACTGACTACGATGGGTGAATTTTTTATCAAAAAATTCGATAATTTTTGTTTTTACATTGTCTAATATACTCATAGTACGCAACTTTTTATATAAATATTACCTAAATTATAACACCTTCATTGTAAGCGTGCAAAAAATCATCCATAAATTTTATCAATAAAGTGTGATAAAATTAACTATAAATTGTATTTTTTTAAGATTGTTTTATTATGACAAAAATATTTGCGGTTCGCACACATGAAATTCACGCTGGACATCGTGTATATGGACATAATGGTAAATGTAAATCATTGCATGGACATAGCTATATTATTCATTTTTACTGTGAAGGCACTAGTGAAGACACAAAACTCAATGAACTTGGTATGGTGATTGATTTTGGAATCATCAAAGAGACACTATGTAAGTGGTTGGATGAAAATTATGACCATAAAATGCTTATCTGGGAACATGACCCGATTCACGTATCTTTAAGTAAAATAGATGATGGAGTGGTGGTGGTACCGTTCAACCCAACCGCTGAAAATATCGCATATTTTTTATTAAATACAATCGCACCAAAGTTATTAAAAGATATCGACATTAATGTCACACGAGTTATAGTTGAAGAAACTTCCAAATGCAGGGCTGAATGCGTGAATGATTAAATCAAATAAAAGAATGTACCCGATAAATGAGATTTTTAATACAATTCAAGGGGAAGCAAAATTTACCGGTACTCCAAGCGTGTTTATTCGTATGCAAGGATGTGACGTAGGGTGTGCGTGGTGTGATACTAAACGTACTTGGGATAAGGATATTGCCAATAAAATTGATTTCACTGAGCTTGTAAATAAAAATAAAGAAAATGGCAAATGGGCAGATGTTGGGCTTGATGAATTGGTTGAATATATTCAAAACACTTACCCTGTGATTTCACATGTAGTGATTACTGGTGGCGAACCTGCTATGTACAACCTCACTTCACTTTGTGTAAAACTAGAAGAGATTGGTAAAGATGTTCAAATAGAAACTAGCGGCACTGAGGAGACACATGTCAGCCCATCCACATGGGTCACATTGTCTCCTAAGATTGATATGCCAAATAAAAAACCACTTATTAAAAGCGCGGTTATTAGAGCCAACGAAATAAAAATGCCAATCGGCAAAAAACAAGATATTGAAAAACTAAGACGATTTTTAAATGAATATGATATTTCACAGGATGTTAACATATGGCTTCAACCATTGTCTACCAACCCATCCTCCACATCAATTTGCATGGATGAGGCAATGAAAAATAACTGGAAAATCAGCATTCAGACACATAAATATCTAAATATCCGATAATTAGAGTTCGCAATCATTACGTTTGTTTATGGAAGAGAGTGCGCACTCGACGTATTTGGGATTTAGACTAGGCGAAATTTAAAAAATTAAGCCGCCGTGGACTAAATGTCCATAAGGTTTAATTTTTGAAATTTCAACAACGTATAAATTCCAAAGACAATGAGTGCTGGGTTATTGTGCTTCTACGGATGCCAATGCCACCATATTAACAATCCGTCTCACTGAAGAAATCGGGCTTATTACATGTACTGGCTTTTGTAGACCCATGAGAATTGGCCCTACGGTTACTCCGTCTGGACTCGATACTCGAAGGAGATTGTAGGAAATATTTGCTGCTTCTATATTTGGCATTACTAATAAATTGGCTGAATGTTTAAGCCTTGATTCTGGCATAATTTGATTTAATATGTCAGGCACTATCGCAGCATCGCCGTGCATTTCACCTTCCACTTCTAATGTAGGATGCTTATCTTTTAGCATTTGTGATAAAAGACGCATCTTATTTGCACTTTCAGAGCTCATATCTGCCCCAAAGCTACTATGAGACAAGAGTGCCACCTTTGGTTTAATACCAAACCTTTCGATTGATTTTACTGCTTTTTGTGTAATGTGATATAGCTCATTTAAACTTGGATTATGATTTACGAATGTGTCTGTGATAAATAAATTTCCATGTGGCAATATCAGAGCATTCATTGTCCCTGCAATTTCTTCTGGATTGTCATAACCTATAATGTCTCTTAATACTTTATAGTGATCATAAAATTTACCAAATGTGCCACAGATTAGAGAATCTGCTATTCCCATTTTTAAGGCTAACGCACCAATGAGAGTAGTATTTCTAGTTACTTCTCGTCTCGCCTCCTCTTTACTTACCCCTTTATATTTCATTGAATCATAATACATTCCCCAAAAATCTTTGAATCTCACATCTTGCTCATTATTTATAATGGTGAAGTCGATATCTGGTTTTATATTCAAACCAAGTGCTTCAATACGTTTTTCAATAACAAATGGCCTACCTATTAAGGTAATTTTAGCTAAATTATAATCAATAATTTCTTGAGTTGCCCTTAATACTCTTTCATCTTCACCCTCACATAAAATTACATGACGTGGATTTTCTCGGGCGAGGTTAAATACTGGACGCATAAACATATTAGTTTTATAAATATACTGATTTAATTTATTAATATATTCTTCCATATCATTGATGGGACGAGTGGCAACTCCGCTATCCATTGCAGCTTTTACTACCGCCGGTGCAATGACTTTAATTAATCTATTATCCAATGGTGTTGGGATTATGTACTCTCTGCCAAATTTTATCTCTTTGCCTCCATATGCATTTGCAACTAAATCATTTGGTATTTGAGTAGCTAAGTCTGCAATTGCATGCACGGCAGCCATTTTCATTTCTTCATTAATACAAGATGCACCCACATCTAATGCACCACGAAAAATATATGGAAAACAAATAGCGTTATTAATTTGATTGGGGTAATCACTACGACCAGTTGCTATAATTGCATCTGGTCTTACTGCTTGTGCTAATTCTGGCATAATTTCCGGAGTGGGGTTTGCAAGAGCGAATATCAATGGATTTGCTGCCATAGTTTTCACCATTGCTTGATTCACAACATTTGGCGCTGAAACTCCAAGAAAAATATCTGCATTTATCATGGCGTCTGCTAATGTACGATAATCTGTTTTTTGGCAATAAAATGATTGCAATGCTGATAATGCATCTTTTCGATTTTCATGTAAAATACCATCTACATCACTTACAAAAATATTTGCTTTTTGCGCACCCATTCTTACTAATAAATTTAAACACGCAATAGCGGCTGCCCCAGCTCCTGATACCGCAATTTTTACTTGACTCAAATCTTTCTTAACAATTTTTAACCCATTAATAACACCAGCTGCAACCACTATTGCAGTTCCATGTTGATCATCATGAAAGACTGGGATATTTAGTTTAGCTTTTAGTTTCTCTTCAATGTAAAAACACTCTGGAGCTTTAATGTCTTCAAGGTTAATCCCCCCAAACGTAGGCGCTATAGCAGTCACGACATCAACAAATTTATCGATATCAGTTTCGTTAATTTCAATATCAAAAACATCCACTCCAGCAAATTTTTTAAATAATATCCCCTTACCTTCCATGACTGGTTTCCCAGCTAACGCTCCGATTGCACCAAGCCCAAGTACTGCCGTGCCATTGGTAATAACGGCTACTAAATTACCTTTATTGGTATAATCATAAGCTTTCATTGGGTCTCGTTCAATCTCAAGACAAGGAGCCGCCACTCCTGGGGTATAAGCAAGAGATAAGTCCCTTTGGGTTGCCATGGGTTTTGTCGATACTACTTGTATTTTTCCTGGAGTGGGGAATTTGTGATAATCTAATGCATCTTTAATGAGTTGTGGATCTAAATGGAATTTGTCTGACATAATATATTAACCTTTTCATATTTTTTTATGAACAATATTCTACCATGAGTTATAATGTATAATCACAGTATTTGAAATCTGGACGAAGATTATATATAGTAACAATATTGAGAGTATTAATAATGCGTATTTTGGGAATAGACCCAGGTCTTAGAAAGACTGGTTTTGGGGTGATTGAAGTTTTAGGAAATGATATTTATTATGTAACATCTGGGGTCATTGAAACCAATTCAGAAAATAGCATACCATTAAGACTAAAAACTATATTATCCGGCATAAATGAAATTATTGCACAGCACAGTCCATCGATAGCCTCAATTGAACAAATATTTTTCAATGTGAATCCAAAATCAAGTTTACTTTTAGGGCAAGCACGAGCGGCTGCTATATGTAGCTGTGTGGAACGAAATATAGAAGTATTTGAGTATACTGCACTTCAGGTAAAACAAGCTATCACAGGGTTTGGTCATGCAGATAAAACTCAAATCACAAAAATGGTGCGATACATATTAAAACTAGATGGTAATCCACAGGTAGACGCGGCTGATGCCCTTGCAAATGCAATCACTCATCATTATTGCAGTAAATCATTTGCCAAACTGCATGTAAAGTCAAAACATAAAGAACGTGTTTTGTAATTTCTCTAGAGACTCCATAATATCTATCGCTCTAATATCTGCAATATTTTTACTTAGCGTTTGTAGGTATGTTTGATGAATAGTCCACGCTCTCCATGCATGAGGATATTGTTCATGGAATAAACACACGCAATACATATGAAGACCAGCAGCCAAATGCAATAAACCACCATCTGCCCCGATAAAATACTGATACCGTGACATCCTGCCCGCCAATGCAAACAAATCAGCCTCACACCATAAAACCACCCTATGATCATTAATTCCTTTTAAAATAGCCTCCGCTCGGGCTTTATCTTCCATGGTTGCAATGATAATTACATTTTTATTGGATTTTAGTATTAACGTAATAAGTTCAATCGCAAGTTTACTTGGAATATATCTTAACGTATCCATCTTGCCTGAAATGTTTATCAGTATGGTGTCGTCAATACGTTGATTAATATTTTCTGGATTAAAATTTGCGGTATAAAAGTAAGAGCTTTTATCTATATGAATTATGGGGCTAAAATTAAAAAATTGCAAAAAATGATTTAACAGCGTTAATTGATTTTCTACTTCATGCATATGCTGATTATATTGAATTAAATGATATTTTTTATTAAAAAATAATTTAATGTTTAATAGTCTAGAGTGTACACTGTTCGTGCCTAATTTATTTGCAAAAAATATTCCGTTGAGTTTGCCCGTATATCTATATAAACCTCTATGTCGATTTAACAAAAACACCACTTGATATTTTTGACTAAATACGGAATTATTATCTAATCTGGAATTATTATCGTCATTAATAAAGAAGATTTTTGAGATGTATGGATTATATTTAAACGCGGGGTAATTGTATTTGGTGCATAAAATATCAATCTCTACATTTGGTACATTATCGTGTAATGTTTTTATAAAGGTGGATGTTAAAACCCCGTCTCCTAGGCAATCACTTCTTGCAATTAAAATTTTCATAATGTCAACAATCTATAATGTTTTTTAGAGAAATCTATGCCACCTAATAATTTACTAATTAACATCATTGCGCAGTGTTGTACTTTAGTACCCTGACATCCTCACCGCCCTCAGGAAGTTCGGCGAGTCCCGCCGTATGTATATTTTTAGCTGCGTTCACATCGCGATCATGAAGTGAGTTGCATGCGGTACAGGTCCATGAGCGGATTTCTAAAGATTTCTTACCGCTATTACTACCGCAGTTGCTACAAATTTGTGAGCTTGGGTACCATGGGGATACTTTAGTTATGATTCTACCCTACCACTGTGCTTTATACTCCAATTGACGAATAAACTCATTCCATGATCCCTCAGCTATATGTTTTGCGAGTTTATGGTTTTTAACCATACCCGCAATATTTAAATCTTCCAAACAAATAACTTGGTTTTCGTTAATTAGTTTAGTCGATAATTTATGTAGAAACAATTGCTCTGCAGTTGTCAGGTATCGAATAAAACCAACTACTTACACACACGCAACAAGTTGGATAAGCATACGGCAACATTGAACAAATAAAACTACTACCACCGTCAAATCAACAAAACAAATAATGTGTATATGTTTGCAGTGATTATTGCATTGAAACAGAGCAATTTTTTTCTTTTCAACAACGTCTAGATTTTAAAATCGAAGAGTATGATTATTAGACCTCTTGCATAACCTCATAAAATACTAATTCGACATAAGAAATCAATAAATGTTGTCATTCCCTAAGTCGTCGGGAATCCAGTTTTACAACATCCAACATTCATTTTAAAAGGTGACTATCTACATTGAATGGATTCCCGCC
>CANISK010000038.1 GCA_947470205.1 Neisseriaceae bacterium
ATGTACTTAATAATTCTGGATATTTAAATACCACACAATATACACTGATAAAGAATACCACAATTGATTGGGTGATATATAAAAAGGGTAATTTATACATTTTTAGCATTTCATACATTGCAATCCCAAATACCATCATAATGATATCCGTAAATACAACATGAGATGCATGAAAAAATAATACATAAGTGAGAATGAGTAAACCAAATGAGGTAATCATGCGTTCTTTTAACATATCGTCTAACCTTCACTTAAAGAGTTCTGTGATATCATTTGTTCTGAAGTTTTGCCAAATCTACGTTCCCGAGTGCCAAACCATGTAATTGCTTTATCTAGTTCTTGAGGGGTAAAATCTGGCCACAGTGTATCCGTAAAATATAGTTCAGTATATGCAATTTGCCATAACAAAAAATTACTGATGCGGTGCTCACCACTAGTGCGGATTAGTAAATCTGGGAATGGGGCGCTATTGCTGGATAAAAAATTTGAAAAGATGTCTTCTGTAATGAGTGTTTTGATGTTGCTTTGTATAATTTTATTTATAGCATCGACTATATCATGGCGTCCGCTATAATCTAATGCTATTATAAGATTGAGTGCGGTATTATTTTGGGTGAGAGTTTCTATGTTGAGAATTTTATTTTGTAACGCATCATCAATGCGGGTTCTGTCACCAATAAATGTTATTTTTATATTTTCTTGATGAAGATTAATAAATTCTTTATCTAGATTTTTAGATAAAAGACGCATTAGAAATGAAACTTCTTTTTGTGGACGCTTCCAATTTTCACGACCAAAGGTAAATAAAGTGAGGTATTTGACACCAAGTTGTGCACCATGTCGCACAATATCTCGTACCCTATTTACCCCATTTATATGCCCCATCACACGTGGCAACAGACGTTTTTTCGCCCATCTTCCATTGCCATCCATTATAATTGCAATATGATCTGGAATAACTGTATAATTATTTTTATTTTGCATTGTGGTTTTTTATACCGCTAGAAGCTCTTTTTCTTTTGTATCTGTTAATTTTTCTATTTCTAAAGCATACATATCGGTTATTTTTTGAATTGCTTCAAGAGTTTTTTTGTCTTCGTCTTCAGAAATTTCTTTATCTTTTAACAGTATTTTTAGTTCACTATTTGCATCTCTTCTAATATTTCTGAGCGCTATTTTCGCGTTTTCAGATTCTGATTTTACCACTTTAATTAATTCTTTTCGTCTCTCTTCGGTTAGCATTGGCATTGGTACTCTAATTGTAGAACCATTTGATGCTGGGTTTAGCCCTAAATCAGATTCTCTGATTGCTTTTTCTATGCTGCCGGCCATTTTTATATCATATGGCTGTACGGTAAGCATACGAGACTCTGCTACCATGACTGTTGCTGCTTGGTTTAGCGGCATGAGTGCACCGTAACAATCAACCATCACATTATCTAAGATACCAGCGTGAGCGCGACCTGTTCTAATTTTTGCCAAGGTATTTTTGTAGTTTTCAACTGATTTTTGCATTTTTTGATCTGCATTTTTTTTGATATCGTCTCTCATAATAAATGTGATTTCCTATAATATAAAATGGATCCCATAAATCCGCGAGGATGACAAATTGCGTTCGCGGGAATGACAAAAGATGAGAAAACATAAAAATCCGTCATTGCGAGCTTTGATTCATCAAAGCATGGCAATCTCATCGATTGACACTTATCATTAAGTGTTGCGTTTTATTGCGTGTGGGATTGCCACGCCTACGGCTCGCAATGACTGTGTTTGTGCATTTATCACCTCAAAATTACATTTCGAAGACAAAGAGTATATTTAAAGTCTTTTTAATTTTTTGATTATAATCTGCGATTCTCTTTTTTGCTCTTTTTCTTTTTCAATACGTCTTTTGTCGTAATCTTTTTTACCCTTGGCAAGTGCAATTGACACCTTTACAATGCCTTTTATATAATGTAAATCTAGCGCCAATAAAGTATAGCCTTTTTGGTCTACTTTACCAATTAATCTACTGATTTCTTTTGCATTTAATAGTAATTTTTTAAAACGCATTGGGTCTGCGTTTACATGTGTACTTGTGGATATAAGTGGCGTGATATGACAACCAAGCAACCACACTTCACCATTTTTGATTTTGACGTAGCTATCACGTAACTGTACTTTATTGGCTCTAATGGATTTAACTTCCCACCCTTCCAAGACAATACCAGCTTCATATTTATCTTCTATGGAGTAATCATGAAAAGCTTTTTTATTGGTGGCAATGCTCATAATTAATAATAATACCTTCTGTGTAACTTATAAGATAGTATTTTATCATGAATAACTGTGGTTGACAGATTAAATATATTTTTTCAAATCTCGAGCACCATTTAAAAAAACTGGCTTTTGACTGCTTCCTGTAATTTTTGTGGCACTTTGAACCTGAGTACGCATTTCATCGAGAATTTTTCTGATTTTTAAATTTAAATCTTTTAGTGCTTCTATCTTGTTATTATATAAACTAAGTGGTAATTTATTTAACATATTGGTCAGTAAACTTAATGCTTTTATATATTTGTCACTATCCATTAAGAAATCAAACTGGAAAGCTTTAAATAATTTATCAATTGTCATTTTTGCAATAAAACTAGACTCACAAAAAGTTATAATGCCAAGTAATAATTCTTTAGCGTTTATTAAGGATGGGTCTTCTGTTGCCATTAATTTTGAATTTATGATTTGTTTGTAAAAATCTGACTTACCATGTAGGATCGAATTTATTGTAATTAGGTGTTTTTCAATCGTGATTATTTCTATTAAATTTGCTTTAGTTTCAGTATTTAATGTGTTATGTTTAATTGTTTTTAATTGTTCTACACGCAATTTCATGTAGATTGACACCAAGTTATTAAATTTATTATTAAATATATGCGCAATAGATTCTATGGTACTTTTTAGCCCACCGGTACTTGTAGACTTGGAATTAAACTCTGAAATTTTATTAATATCGATATCATTTGACTTAAGTGTTTCTTTAAGTTCTTCGTTGTTTGCAATACTAAAAAATTCAAATAAATAACCAGATTCTTGTTCTTCAAAACGTTTTATCCAAAGTTTTAGTCTTTTTGAGAATGATTTTTTGGAGTTTTTATTTTTCAGTTCTTCTGAGAGGTAATTTAGCGCCATGTATGTCTGGGCTTTTGACAAACCTTGTTTGGTGAGAAATTCGTTTAAAAGATCAATCTCACCTTCTGGAGAGCTGCTTTCAATTGAATCACATAATTCATCTAAGCCATCTGCAATATCTTCACTTCCGTATTCTTCCATCAGTAAACGCAAATCTTCTGATGTGGCATGTTCGGCAAGATATTTTTGTGCATTGGGATTTTTTGCGATAGCTGTTTCTGGTGTTTCTTCAGGATTATTGATGTTTGTTTGGAGTGTGGGATCTGTTTCTGTTTCGGTCCAGTTATCTGCCCATGCATTTTCACCGGCCTTTAAGAGTGCTTCATCAAATTCACGCGTCATTTCCATCTCACGCTTTTGTTCATTAGCATGAGCTGTTGCCTCACGTCGTTGAGTTTTTTTCATAGAGCGCTTCAGCGCTTCAGATGGGTCTATTGCCTCTGGTGGCATAACATGTACAAGTGGATTGTGTTGGATTGGATTCATATAAAATGCCCCTTAAAGAATGTAATACCTGTATTATGAAGTATGATATTCTTTTATTGTATTAAGACGCTCCAAAGTAGTCTGTTTTATTGTTATTGCTGGAGTGTTCTATTTGTTTTCTCTCTTCTTCATTATAGTATTCATCTATTTGAGCTTTGGTGCCTTGTTTCATGGCATCATATTTTTCAATTTTTTTAGATATAGCCTGTATTAATTCTTCTTGTTTTTCAATATCTTCTTCAATTTTTTTATATTCCTCTTTGAGCCCTTCAATTTGTTCGTCTAATTGCTCAATTTCTGCAAGCATTTTTTCACGTTGTCTTTTATATTGCCCAATTTGTTGAGGGGAAACAATAGTTCCCTTTTGTGGTTTGGTGTTATCTTGTTGATTATCAAAAGACATTCGCGTACCTTGTTTTAATTATGTTTATTTATTTATAGAGCATGGATCCCCGCATTCGCGAGGATGACAAATAACCCAATCTCTTCAAGAGGTGTTTGCTCTAGGCTGGTAATCGCAGATTATTCTTTGGTGCTGCTACATTATTTGCCGCTGCTACATTATTTGCTGATGCTATACCCTGTACAAAAGCCTTAAGAGTGAAAAGATTATACTCTTCAGTCATTTCATTGTGTTGCTCTTGTGCGGCTGTAATTTCTTCAGCACAACCACCAAGCTTTTCACGTAAATTTTGTAATTTATTATGTTCTTCCTTTAGTTTTAGATTTTCAAGAGCGAATAAACTTCCTGAATATACTGCCGCTCGTTTTATACTTGCTACATTATGCGGATTAGCAGGTGCGCCCATATTAATATTAATCATAGTATCGTGCCTTTAAAGTAAGTAATTAAGTTATTCATCCTATTAAATATTATAATATAAATACATAATAAATGATATAACTATTCTTGTATTTCTGTTATACAGAAATCTATGAGCCATGTTGAGTGTATACTCGAAGTATTTAAGTTTTATGCAAGGCGAAATTTAAAAAATTATGACGACGTGGACTAGATGTCCATAAGGAATAATTTTTTCAATTTCAACACAGCATAAGGCTCAAAGACGAAGAGTATTGTAATTAGGTGATTCTTTCACTATCTGTACATCATGCACATGAGACTCTTTTATGCCAGCTTGGGATATTTTAACAAATTTTGCATTTTTTTGCAAGTTTAAAATTGTTGATGCCCCCATATAGCCCATAGAGGAACGTAAGCCACCTAATAATTGATGAATAACTTGGCTTAAGTGCCCTTTATATGCCACCCGCCCTTCAATTCCCTCTGGAACTAGTTTTTCCTCTGCGCCATTTGTGTCTTGGAAATATCTATCTGCCGAACCTTTTGCCATTGCCCCAATTGAACCCATTCCTCGATAAGATTTATAGCTTCTGCCCTGATAGAGCTCAATTTCCCCCGGTGATTCATCTGTACCTGCTAACATACTACCTAGCATCACGGAGCTAGCACCTGCTGCTAATGCCTTTGCCACATCACCAGAAAAACGTATTCCTCCATCTGCGATAACTGGGATATTGCTATCTTTTAATGCATATGCAACATCACTGATTGCACTTAGCTGTGGAACGCCAACTCCTGCCACTATACGAGTGGTACAGATGGAACCTGGCCCAATGCCAACTTTAACCCCATCCACTCCTGCATCTTTAAGGGCTAGCGCTGCCTCCCCTGTTGCGATATTGCCACCAATAACGTCTACATGTGGGTATTTAGATTTAATCCATTTAACGGTGTTAATAACTCCATCAGAGTGACCATGTGCAGTGTCTACCACTATCACATCCACACGAGCATCCACTAAAAGCCTCACGCGAAGATGTGTGTCAACCCCACACCCAACGGCAGCACCCACGCGTAATTGTCCGTCAATATCCACATTTGCAAATGGATAGATAAGGTTTTTAGTAAGGTCCTTAATGGTGATAAGCCCTTTGAGGGTGTAGTTTTTATCTACCACAAGAACTCTTTCTATTCTATGCTTATGCATTATTTGTTTTGCGTCTTCTATGGAGCTACCCTCTAAAACCGTGATGAGTTTATCTCGTTTTGTCATAATGGAGGTGATTGGTTTGTTGAATTCGGTTTCAAACTTTAAGTCTCGATTGGTTACAATCCCAACCAAATTACCATTATCCAATACAGGCACTCCAGATATTTTACGTTTTTTGGTGATATCCAACAATTCACCAATTGTGGCGTCTAGGCTTACAGTCACCGGGTCTTTAACAATTCCAGATTCGTGACGTTTAACAATCGATACACTTTGTGCTTGTTTTTCTGGTGTCATATTTTTATGAATGATACCAACCCCACCCTCTTGTGCTATAGCAATTGCCATTTTTGCACCAGTTACGGTATCCATAGCAGCTGAAACAATAGGGATATTTAGACTTAGATTTTTGGTGAGTTTGGTTGTGATTATTGCGTCTTTGGGTAATATGCTTGAGTGCTGAGGCACCAACAGTACGTCATCAAAAGTATACGCATTTTGTATTATATTTAACATATATGTATCCAGTTATTCAAGTGTTGTGATAAGGGGGAAACCTAAATTTTCCCGAGAGGTATAATATTTTGCTGCAACTATTTTGGATAAGTTCCTAATTCGTCCGATGTATTGGGCACGTTCTGTGGTAGATATTGCCCCTCTTGCGTCTAATAAATTAAACACATGAGCTGCACTTAGAATGAGTTCGTATCCAGGCAAAACCAGATTTGCTTCTAAAACTGACTTGGCCTCTCCCTCATAAGCATTAAACTGTGAAAATAACCAAGGGGTGTTGGTGTATTCTAGGTTGTACTTAGATTGTTCGATTTCATTTTGCAAAAATACATCACGATAGTTGATGGTTCTACCGTGTAATGTTTTAGTCCAGATCAAATCATATACATTATCCACATTTTGTAGATACATGGCAAGACGTTCTAAACCATAGGTGATTTCACATAGCACTGGTTTACAATCTAGCCCTCCAACTTGTTGGAAGTAGGTGAACTGGGTGATCTCCATACCATCCAACCAAAACTCCCAACCAAGACCCCAAGCACCTAGGGTTGGGTTTTCCCAGTCATCCTCTACAAAACGGATGTCATGCTTTGTGAGGTCTATGTTTAGATCTTTTAGGGAGTTTAGGTATAAATCTTGGACATTATCTGGGGAAGGTTTTAGCACCACTTGAAACTGATAGTAATGTTGCAGCCTATTTGGGCTCTCTCCGTATCTGCTATCTTTGGGGCGTCTGGATGGCTGAACATATGCAGCGCACCAAGGCTCAGGGCCAATACTTCGTAAAAATGTGGCTGTATGTGAGGTACCAGCTCCCATTTCTTTATCAAAAGGCTGTAAAATGGTACACCCGATATTTGCCCAATAGTTTTGTAATTTTAATATGATATTTTGAAATGTAATAATTTCTTGGTTTTTATTCATGCAATTTACCTTAAAGTGTGTGTTTGGAGTGGAAGCACTCCCCACTTGCAATAAGTGGTAATTTTAGCATACAATTATAATTAGGGATAACAAAATATACTATAAAAACTAATTCGATATAAGAAAATATAAAAAAGTGAAGAAAAATTCTTCAGACTGTTGGTGTACATGAATGGTATCATATTGTATAGAGATTGCCACGACTTTGTAAATAAAGTCTCGCAATTACTTTATAAATACAAAAAAATGTTTCAAAAAGGACGGTCATCATGAATACAGTTAATAACAATAATAAACTTGTTAATTATAATACAATGCAACAACCAAAATCAGATAATTTGCAAGAGAGCAATAATCAAAAAACTGCCGGATTGTTTAATTTTACAATGAATAATGGTTTCGGAAATGATGAAATGAATTTATCTAACACTAATAAGCAGAGTTGATGTTAAATTTTTTGGGGGAGTTTTTTGCAAATGCAACCCCAATAATTACACCAAGCACCGCAGAGACTATGGTATCACTTAACCAATGATTTATTGTGTATATTCGAGCGCATATCATTAAAAACATGCACCCTATAAGTAATGTTTTGATAAGGCTGTTTGATGTATAGCAATATAATACTGTCAGGCTTGCAACTGTTGTGATTACATGTCCTGATGGCATACTATTATATGCGTACAACAAATTTGATGGATCTTTTATTTTTGATATAAAAAAATAAAAAAAATGCCACTGGTTATTCCCCATCGATGGACGCTCTCGATTAAATATAAACTTTAATAATCCGTTTGATATTCCTGCAAATATTAATGCCATAAATGATGAACAAAATATTTCACTTAGTTTTTTCTGATTAAATATAATGCATGCTAATCCCATGGTGAGTAATATTCCACCTAAAAACCACCCCTCCCCAATTCTACTTATGTTATCAAATATGTTGTATATAATTGGACTATAAAAATATTTGCATAGTTTTGTGATTGGTAAATCTACATAGGCAATTGTCGGTAAAAGAAAAACAGCAAATATGATCAATAATTTATAATTTTTTATCAATATATATTTAATAGATAAACAAATATCTACGATATTGATATATCTGACATTGAATATAAAATACGCACTCGCCACACATATATATATAACACCGAGAATAAATAATGGGGAGATAAATTGCAATTTATAAAGCCTTTTTAATAATATTCACAATGTGATTTTGAGTATTTTCATCTAAGTATGGGTGCATGGGAATGCTCACCACTTTTTTTGCTACATCTTTAGATGTACTTAAGTCTGTACCATGATAATATTTTTTAAGAATGGGTTGCATATGCAATGGTATGGGATAATGGATTGCCGTTGGGATGCCATTGTCTTGTAAAATATTAATGAAGTTATCTCGATTATCCACTAAAAGTGAATATTGGGCGTATACGTGTATATTGCTATTGTTAGATAAATGTGGAGTAATGCAGTTGGTGTTTTGAAGTAAGTCTGTGTATCTTTGTCCTATTTGCATTCTTTTTGCCACTTCTTGTGGAAAAATTTGCATTTTAACTAATAAAATTGCAGCTTGGATGGTGTCTAATCTACCATTAACCCCAAGAGTAGAATGGTGATATCTGATATCTTGCCCGTGGATTCTAATTTCTCGCATAGTTTTTGCGAGATTATCGTCATTAGTAAAACAAGCTCCACCGTCACCATAACACCCAAGTGGCTTAGACGGAAAAAAACTAGTACACGCAATGGTGGATAAATTACAAGATTTACGAGATTTATACTCAGCCCCAAAGCTTTGTGCCGCATCTTCTATCACTACAATATTTCTTTTATGAGCAATAGTGTTTATTGCATCCATATCTGCACACTGCCCAAATAACCCTACAGCTATTATTGCTTTAGTTTTATCTGTAATCGCATTTTCAATTTTATTCACATCTATATTATATGTAGATTTATCAATATCCACAAAAACTGGCACACCACCTAATAACACCACCATAGAAGCTGTGGCAATAAAAGTGAGGGATGGCACAATGACCTCATCCCCCGGTTTTATATTTATAGCCATAAGCGCTATCAGTAAAGCCTTTGTTCCATCTGCAACTCCAATACAATGCTTAGCTCCTGTGTATTTAGATAAAGCATCTTCTAACTCTTTAACTTTCTCACCCATGATAAATTGGGCTGAGTCCAATACTTCTTCTATTGATGTTAAAATTTCTTTTTGAATACCTTGATATTGTGCTTTTAAATCGATAAATTCCATGTAAATATCTACCCCTTGAATTGTATTATATTATTTTCTGATACAAAATAATCTAAACATATATCCCATGTATCATGATGAATATCATCTGTATATTGTATACCATACCCCACACCGCATAATATTAATTTTGTACAGGATATATTTTTGAAAGTGGCATCATAATATCCACCACCCCTACCCAGTCTATAACCTTTTTTATCAACTGCCACCAGTGGAACAAAAATAACATCTAGTTCATCCCATGAGATAGACTGGTTATTTTTGATGATATTATACTCTAAATCTGACACAAAAATACGTTTATCGTTATTATACTTCGTTAGATACATCTGTTTGTGAGTTTTATTTGCAATTGGTTGGTATACTTCTTTATTTTTAGACTGGCAATAATCTATTATGTTATTTAAATTTATCTCCCATTGATGTGCGTGATAAACCGCAATTTTATTTGCGCTTTTATTTGCGTTTTCTAATAATGAAATTATATTATGGGAAATTGATTGAATAATCTTATGTTGTTGATTGATATCAGTTTGGGATAATTGGTTCATCATATCGTCACGAATGGTGTTTTTATTTGTCATGTTAATTAATTAACTATAAATTTTCACTAAAAGTTTTTATGTTAAACAATAGTATATCAAATATTTTGTACAATGACA
>CANISK010000039.1 GCA_947470205.1 Neisseriaceae bacterium
CACAGAAGAATGATAAGCCAAAAATCATATTTAATAAGGGCAATTTATGACTGGTGTGTAGATAATGAATTCACACCATTTCTTGCCACTCATGTTGATAAAAAAACCATAGTACCACATCAATACGTGCAAGATAGTCAAATTATTCTCAATCTATCTCCAATTGCCACTAAAGATTTGGAGATAGATTGTAAATGGATAACCTGTAGGGCGGTATTTGGTGGTAATATTATGGATATTGTAGTTCCTATTTATAACATTATAGCTATTTTTGCTCAAGAAAATGGGCAAGGTATGCAGTTTAATGTTGAGATTGCAGATATGGATACATCAAATAATAGCAATGACAACAAGAGCACAGAAGTATCCCAGATACATAGTGGAATTAGACTAATTAAATAATAATAAACCCGATGAAACAAAAACTTGATTTATGTGGGCAAAACTGCCCACTGCCATTACTTAAAACCAAAAAATATCTTGCCAATATTCAACATGGAGATTTTGTTGAAGTGCTCACAACAGATCCATCGTCTATAAATGATATTGCAAATTTTTGCGCTAAAACTGGCAATATACTGGTATCTCAAACAACACAAAATGATATTACTACCACTGTTATTAGAAAAAAATTATGAGCTGTCATGCAGGGATTGCGTGCGCTGTGATAAATCTAGGCGTAGCTTTTGACTGTGTGTCTATTAATGTTTTAATTTTATTACCTAAAGGAAATGTAGAAGAATGAGCGACATTCAAAATAAATCAGATAATAACATCTCACATAATGCAGATAACCATCTGATTATAGAAAGAAAAGCAAAACTAAATCAAATTAGAAATATTCGTAAAAATGCTTATCCAAATTCCTTCAAACCAACAATTACTGCATATGAATTACATCAAAAATATGACGAAAAAACCAATGAAGAATTAAATGGCATAATGATAAATGTAAAAGTAGCTGGACGCGTAATGTTAAAACGCATTATGGGAAAATCTTCTTTTATCACCCTCAAAGACAACAATTATAACATCCAATTATATGTCAATAAAGACATGGTGGACAGTACAATACATCAAGAGTTTATCGAACTTGATATTGGTGATATCATTGGGGTTTCTGGAGTATTATTTAAAACCAAAACTAATGAATTATCCATTAAAATAAATTCATGCGAACTTATTAGTAAAAATTTACGCCCACTACCTGAAAAATTCCACGGGCTTACCAACCAAGAGTTATGTTACAGACAACGATATGTTGATTTGATTATGAATAAAGATACACAAGATCTTTTTATCAAACGCTCTAAAATCATCCAATCTATAAGAAATACCCTACTGATTGAAGACTACTTGGAGGTGGAAACCCCAATGATGCACCAGATCCCAGGGGGAGCTACCGCAAAACCATTTATTACCCATCACAACACTTTAAACATCCCCTTATATCTTAGAGTTGCACCAGAATTATATCTAAAACGCCTAATTATAGGTGGATTTAACCGTGTGTTTGAGATAAACCGCAATTTTAGAAATGAAGGACTATCCACAAGACACAACCCAGAATTCACCATGGTGGAATTTTATGAAAGCTATGCTAACTACACTAGAATGATGGAAATTACTGAAATAATTATCCGAAATACTGCTGCATTAGCAATAGGTAGTCTTGAATTTGAGTATCAGGGTACTTTGGTGGATCTATCAAAACCATTTGACAAGCTCACAATTTGCGATGCAATTATAAAATACAACCCAGAATATTCTAAAAATCAGCTTGAGGATAAGGATTTTTTACGCAATGAGCTTCATAGATTCACCAATAATATAAATAAAAATGCAAGCATTGGGATGTTGCAACTCAAACTCTTTGAAGAAACCACTGAAAGCAAGCTATGGAACCCAACATATATCATAGACTACCCTGTAGATATATCTCCCCTTGCGCGTTTATCTGATACCGATTGCTCAATCACCGAGAGATTTGAGCTGTTCATCGTGGGGCGTGAGATTGCAAATGGGTATTCGGAATTAAATGACCCAGAAGAACAAGCGATGCGTTTTAAAAAACAAGTAGAACAAAAAGACAATGGTGATGAAGAGGCGATGCATTATGATGCAGATTATATCAACGCACTAGAATATGGCATGCCCCACACTGGCGGATGCGGGATTGGGATCGATAGGCTAGTGATGTTAATCGCAAATGCCGCTTCCATTAAAGACGTAATATTATTTCCACAGATGAAACCAGAATGCTAACTCAAAATCTTGATGCAGATGAACCAATTGCACTTATCATCCCAGATGAATATATGGGCTTAAGATGTGATGTTGCATTGGCAAAAATTTGCGATGGTATATCTCGCACTCAAATTGTAAAATGGCTAAAAGACGGTCATATTATAATCAATGATAGCATAGCAAAGCCTAAGGATAAACTGTATGGTGGGGAGAGTGTGGTAATAACCCCCATCCCAACAGACAGTAGCTATGCATACACCCCATGTGATCTTCCGCTTGATATCATCTACGAAGATGAGTATATACTGATAATTAACAAACCAGCAGGACTGGTTACACACCCTGGGGCTGGTAACTGGACAGATACTCTATTAAATGCACTACTTTTCCATTATCCAAACGCCAAAAACCTACCCCGAGCTGGTATTGTGCATAGATTAGATAAAGATACCTCGGGTATAATGATGATAGCAAAAACACTCCAGGCACAAACTAAACTGGTACAAATGATACAAAATAGAAGTGTTAGTAGGATATATCGGGCTATAGTACACGGTCATCCTTATAAATCTGGGGTTATTAATAAAAACATCGGGCGAGATATTCATAACAGAACCAAGATGAGTGCTTGTGATGTGGGTGGTAAAGAGGCAATTACGCACTTTAAAGTATTAGAATATTTTGATAAATTTAGCTATATTGAGTGTAAATTAGACACTGGGCGCACCCATCAAATTCGTGTACATATGAAACACATAAAACACCAGATTGTGGGAGATAAGACATACGGGTATGGTAATAACAAAATTATGTCTTATAGTGATGAAATCCAAAAGGCTATATTAAACCTAAATAGACAAGCATTACATGCTATAACGCTTCAATTTCAACACCCTATCACAAATGTTCCGCTAGACTTTAAATGCAATTTAGCGGATGATATTAAATATTTACTAAATTGTTTATAACGCCAGTTCGACATAAGAAACCAATAAACACTGTCATTCCCGCGGATGCGGGAATCCAGTCGATATAAATACTCACATTCTCATAAGGGTTGAGCGTTATAGAACTGGATTCCCGCATCCGCGGGAATGACATACTAGCATTTATACTGTTAAATATCAATACTTTATTTATCGTCTTATGTCGAACTGGCGTTTATAGGTGATTTGTAGCTATTGGTTTTTTATTTTTTTTAGAGCATCCAATGTTACTTTCCCAATTAATTCTGTTATTTGTTTAACCCCACACACAGTAATTTTTGCTGCTTTTACAAATTCACCTACAATATTGTTTCCTGTTTTTTGTGTTTTTGATGCTATTTGAGAGAGTCTATTCTGTTGATTATTATTGTTTGGATTGTCTTGATTATTATCATTTATAATCGGCTCCACCTGTTGACGTAAACTATTTTTAAGTATTTCATATTTATCATTTATAGAATTAATCATCGATAAAAGATATTTTTTCTTCTTGTCATCAAGTTCAAGTAACCAATTTGCATCAAATGTAATGGTTGTATTACCTTCAAAAGTAACAGTTGACAAATCACCAGCAGTCATCTTAACATTATTCATCTTGGCGTTATTAAAACTAACCCAATTAAAATCAATATTATTAAAAGTAACATTGTTTAAAAATGTATTGGAAAAATCCACACCACCCATCCGAAGATTACTCATCTGAACATGATTCATCGTGGCTTTATTAAAATTAGTTCCATAATAATCAACCCTCTTTAAATCACTACCGTCTAAAGGCTTGCCATTAAATTGACAATCCCCTAATTTTGTGCCGTCAAATTTACATTTATCCAAATTACTGTCATTGAAGTTAACACCACTCAACGAACTTTTACTGAGGTTGGCATTGGTAAAATTAGCATTAGTAAAGTTAGCACCATTTAAAGAACCCTGAAAATGCAAATCATGAAAATCACCATTTGCCAACACACGGAAATCTGGATCTTGGTATATCTCATTATTCAAAAATTGTTTTTTTATCTTGGATAAACTCTCTGTATTTGTAAATCCAAAATATTTAGAAGATTTTTGTAATTCTAATGCTTCATACATAATGGCTAAATTATCAGGATAGCTAGATACTCTGCTCATCGTTTCATGCCTATGTGTACATAAACTCAATACAAGTTTAGCATGATCATCATTTTTTAAACTTGCATCAATACTGCCTAATAAAGTTTTAATTCCATCGAGCGTAATACGTACTTTATCAGAATATTTACCCCTAAGACCAACCACCAATTTATCGCATATCTCTTTAAATCTATGTTTATTGGGGCTCTTATACAATATCAGCAGTAAATCATCTTTAAGCCTAACATTAGATTTTAATTCAAGTATTGCACTGTCATGACGCACAGTATGTCCAGAGAAAAATTTAGTACCTACAGAGTCCACAGCATATCCTTTATTTAATTGTATTTATTGATATCACACATCAGTTACTCATGTATTGTACAATAATTAAATATAAATTTTTGAAGAAAATTTCTTCAAAGTCGCCAATTGTCAATCTTATATTGAATTTTACCAAATAAACCAATATGTTGAAAATTAACTATACAACCTGAATAAAAAAAATTTAACTCTTAATTCGCATTTTACCTCAAAAGTAAGGTATATATCTCAGTGAGTTTTATCAAGTCACTCTTATTGATTGATTCATCAATCTTATGGATATATTGATTTGGTAGACCACATTCCACAATCTCATCGCTCACATCTACTAAAAATCTTGCATCTGATGTGCCACCTGTTGTGGATAATTTGGGTATAGTGCCAGTAACCTCCTGAATACTCTTTATAAATGAATCTACAAATACACCTTTTTTGCTTATGAATGGTATTGCAGAATTATTCCATGAGATATTATGGGCTATTTTATATTTATGCAATATGTCTTCAATTTTATTTTTTATGCTATCAAATGTATGATGAGTATTGTACCTAATGTTAAACTTAGCGTATAAAGATCTGGGGATCACGTTATCCACCCCTACCCCACTATTTATATTGCTCATCTGCAACGATGTTGGTGGAAAATCATCCGTACCATCATCCCATTTTATATTTAATATTTCTTGCAATATTGGTGTAAATAAGTGAATAGGGTTATTTGCTAAATGAGGATAAGCTATATGCCCATCTTGACCAATTATCTCCAAATGACAATTTACTGAGCCTCGTCGTCCAATTTTTATCATATCCCCAATAGTGTGTTCCGATGTTGGCTCCCCTACTAGACAACAAGACAGTCTAATGTTATTTTTTTTAAGATAATCCACAATAACTGGAGTGCCATCTATACCGAAGCCCTCTTCGTCTGAGGTGAGCATTATCATGATTGAAGATTTGTGGGATTGATTTTGTTTGTTATTGTTGGTAGATTGTATGAATATTTCACACGCTAAAATAAAACTTGCAATCCCACCTTTCATGTCTGCAATACCACGTCCATAAAGTATGCCATTTGTATCGGTCAGGGTGAATGGATCATGTGTCCACTTAGATAGCGTGCCTACTGGCACCACATCTACATGTCCAGCAAATGCAAATATGGGGGTATTGTGAATATCTCCGTATGTAGCAACGAGGTTTGTGGTCTCATTTTTATCTAATCTGATACAACTAAACCCAAGGTCTATCAATAAACCTTGGATATAATTTAATGAACCCGCATCATTTGGGGTGATTGATTTAAATTTAATCAGATTTGCTGTGATTTCTAGCAATCTATTTTCTTGTTGTTGATTTAACATACTTATCTTCACCTATTGAAATTATATACTTAACGTATTATAACATCAGGGCAAATCGGTGCTATCTTTTTATGCGATACATAAGATATGAGTTATCATGAGATGAAATTGCAAGCCTAGATAAATCTAGGCTTGCAATGGTTGTTTTTGTTCGTATCTACATCCCGAGCTGAAGTTACCAAATAATTTTCAACTGCTGTGCATTCTAATCTTGTTCAATATCTTATTTAATTTTAGCTAACAAATTGTATTTAAACGCAAGAAATGCAAATAACATAAAAAAGAGCTCTCGTGCTTTATTCATATCATCTTTCTTTAACTGTGTAATATCAGTCCATTGATTTAAGATCTTATGAATAGCATTTAAGTAGGCATGATATTGGTTTATTGTATTTTTTTGGGTAGAATTTAGCTCTTGAGCTGTCTGTCCTTTATGATCTCTAGATTCAATACGCCAGATATCTATCTCTGTTTTTATTGATTGTAATTGTTCTGACCATTCGCCTGAAATTTGTTCTAATTGTGATGCATCTCTATTTGCAAGCTCTGAAATAGTTTTTTGAACATAAGCCATGAATAATTGCATCATATAATCACATTTTTTATTTAATATTTTAAAAGCATCGAATTCGTTACCTTTTTTGTCAAAATACGCTGGTTTTAATTGTTTTCCATTTTTTGCACCCCAGTCATAATGTTTTCCATAATCCCATCCGATTTGCTCACCAGATTCAATAGCATCAAGTACACAAAATAACATCATGGGAACTTGATTAATCATAAAGGGAAACACCGCAAGATTAGCCTGCGCGATTTCTTTTTTCATCAAAGATGAATATGGTAAGTCACGTAACTCTTGCGTATTGTCTTTTATAATTTCTGCATAGCCCCCTAGATCTTGAAGTAGCATTTCTCCAATCTGCTTGGTAAGTAAGTCTTCATTTGCGGGTAAATGTTGAAAAAATCTGGTTATATTTCCTTGTTCTGATGCATCAACTCGGTGATTTGCTATTACAACCTGATACGCGGTGTCTATGGGTGCATCATATTCATTAAACACTTTTCCAGCATAAAATCCAATCCATGTACCTGCTGGTATTATTTCTGTAGCTCGAGCGGCATAACCATATGGACCTTCGTAAATGGCTATTGTGTTAATGGGTTTATTGACCATACTATGAATCTGTAGTTGTGTTAAATAACCACTATGTTCCACTAAAGCCATGTAAGTCTGTACTGCTTGCAGATTAAATGCATCTAATTCGCCTTGCGTACCAAGTTGGAGTTCATTTCCGAACCCTTGTAAACTAAATAATTGACGACATTCGTCTGGGGGGAGCCTTTCTCCATTTACCATTTGATCGGGGGTGAAAGATTTAAACAATACTCTCTCTTTTCCATTGTTATTGTTTTGGGGTGATTTCTCCTGGGATAAATTTTTTCCAGAAATGCCATTACTAGAGTTCATATTTATGTTCCTTATATGATAGTTACTGATTACTCAATGATACTTATTTCTTAACTTGCTGTAATTGTAAAAGTTTTTGTATCAAGCAACTAATTATACATCAACATATAAAACATAAACGGTGACAAATTTGTTTCATTTCAGATTATTCATGTAAAACAATATGTTATTACTATGGTAACATTTAATCACGGCAACATCAAATCAAATGCACATTAAAGTTTTTTACGTATAAAATAACCAATTAATAAACCACATTCATATAAAACATATAACGCACCAGCAAGGATTATTTGCGACAATACATCTGGCGGAGTGATAATTGCCGATACAATAAAACACCCCACGAACACATATGGACGGATTTTTTTAAATTTGCTATAACTAATGATATTAAAATAAATAAGAAGAGTGACAAAAATGGGGGTAAGAAATGTGATGCCAAATATCATAAACATGTTTAGTATAAAGTCATAATATTTAGTAATGTCAATCATTAAATCTATAGATGGAGATTTAAAGCTAATTAGAAACTTAAAAAATATTGGTAAAACACAAAAATAACAAAACAAAGCCCCAATGGTAAAAAGTATCACACTTGATATAATCACCCCAAATAATAATAATCTTTCGTGTTTATACATCGCTGGGGCTAAAAATAACCAAATTTGATAAATGGTATTTGGGAGGGAGATAAATATTGCACATAGTAAAGTTAGCTTCATGGGGATAAAAAATGAAGAGCCGACATCTGTTGATATGAGCTTAATTATTGTGGGTGATATGTTTGAAGTTAATGGTGGTAATACTTTTGGTAGATATGTAGCGTGTAAAAAAGGATAGGCTAGATAGAGATATATATCATTCCCATATCTAAACAACACAAGAAAAACAATTAATATACCAATAATGATATAAATTAAACGTTTTCTAAGTTCGATTAAATTTGTCACCAAGTCATTGTTTGTCATATTTATAACCAGTAAAATCTAAATTTATTTATACAGTCATTGCGAGCTATAGACATTCGTCGAATAATTCAGGTTCACGGTCAAAGTCCAACTCTGGTTGAAAATATTTTATTTGTGTTTTATTGTCCATGTAGTTATTGGATATATTGTCACATTTAATTGCATTATCCGTATTTAAATACAAATTTTTATTCATTTGTAACGTAGTATTGATGGCATCCACATCAATTTTTACTTTATTTAGTGTAGATATGCCAGTTTTCTCATAGAGTTCTTCTTTGTAGTGAGAAGCCATGTCGCGTAATTTAATAAACATTAGTACGCATTTTTTGATAATAACCGGTATATCCTTTGCGGGAACCACAAAAAGCAATAATAAACAAATTAATATAATTTCACTAAAACTCATTTAAATAAATATACCTAATTTAATTAATGCTTCATTTTTTTAAAATGTGTGGTTAGTTTTGGAATAATGTCAAATAAATCAGCAACCAGACCGTAGTCTGCATATTCGAAAATAGGTGCATTTTTATCTGTATTCACCGCAAAAACATATTTGGAGTTTTTCATCCCAGCGATATGTTGCATTGCCCCAGATATACCAAATCCGAGATATATATGTGGAGATACAATCTTTCCAGTTTGTCCAATCTGGGCGTCGTTATTTATAATTCCAAACTCTACTGCATCCCGTGTCGCCCCTACTCCAGCATTTAAAACATTCGCTAAGCCACCAATGAGGTTATCAAAATTTTCTTTTGTGAGCAGTGATTTACCTCCGGACACTATTATGTTTGCAGTTGCGAGGTCTGTGTCAGCGTGGTGGCATTCTGTAGATAAATATTTTATATTGGATGATATATTAGCATGATTGTAAGGTATATTAACTATATTTTGTGTATGTGTTTGATTTATATCTTTATTTTTCATATATGTGTCAAAATTTGCGGTGCGAATTGTGAGTAACTTCACATCTTCCAAACACTCAAGCTCCATTAACACATTACCTGCGTATGCGTATCTTTTGTATATATTTGGGGATATAATATCTATCACCTCACTAAGAAGCCCAATATTTAAAATTCCTGCAATTCTTGGTGCCAAATTTCGCCCTAAGTCATCATGTGAGATTAAAACATGGGTGTAATTTTTGATAATCGCACTTATTTGTGGTGCGATATTATCCACTATAATATTTTCTAATGGTTTATCATCAATCACTATACATTTATCAACCAATACGTGTTTTATAATACCCGTGGCAAGA
>CANISK010000040.1 GCA_947470205.1 Neisseriaceae bacterium
CGTAAATCAATCAGAGTGTCATCAAAATACATAATTTTTATAATTCGTAGATAATAAAATGCGCCAATAAGTGACATTAATACCCCATAAACGGCAAGTTTTACATACCCAGCACCAATTAATGCATTTAAAATTTGGAATTTGGCATAAAACCCTGCAAGCGGAGGAATTCCCGCCATTGATAACATAACAAATAGCAGTATCATAGCGTGTACTGGGTGAGATTTGTGAAGACCTTTTAAATCTTCTATATTTTCACATTCATAACTACCAGTGGACAGCATGGTTAGCACTCCGAAACCTGCTAATGCTGATAATACATAGATAATAATATAATAGAATATCGATGATAAGCCATTTGGAGATGCAGCAATTAAGCCAAATAATATAAACCCCATGTGTGATATAGCACTATAACCCAGCATTCTTTTGATATTAGTCTGTGCAATTGCTACAATATTTCCAATAAATAAAGATAACACACCTAATATTATTAGCATATTTACCCACCAATGTGAGAGCGCAAATAAACCATATATTAGAAATCTAATCACAAATACCACAGATGCAATTTTGGTAACCGTACCTATTATAGTCAACGTAGATAATGGCGAACCCTCATATACATCTGGCACCCAAGAATGAAATGGAGCCACTCCAAGTTTAAACATACACCCCGCCACCACAAAAACCAACCCCAACATAACAAGATTTTGGTTATATGCAGTATGATTATAGAAAATAACTTGAGTAATTGCCAATAAGTCTAAATAACCATGAGTTCCACCATAAATCATTGAAATGCCAAATAACAATAAACCAGATGCTAAGGCGCCTAAGATAAAAAATTTCATTGCCGCTTCGGTAGATCTAACGTTATTTTTATTAATCGCGACTAATGCATATAATGATAGGGATAATAACTCCAGTCCCACATATAATATCAACATATTTAATGTAGATACCATCACCATCATTCCAAGTAATGCAAATAAAAATATAATGTAAAATGCATTGATATTAAATTTTTTATCCACTAGGTAAGTATTAATATAAAATATTATAATGATACTTGTGATATACATCACCATTTTCATGCCATAGCTAATATTATCCAGCACAAACATGTAATTAAAAGTCATTTGAAATGATGATATGTGTAAAATGTATTGTTGTGCTAACATGGTACCGCTAATTGCGATAATGGTCAGATAAAATACCCCATTGCATTTACATGTTGCATCCTGTGAAACATCAAAAGGTTTACTAAAAGCATCAAATAACATAATAATTAATATCATGCTAGTTAAAAATATCTCTGGTATTGCTGGTATAAGATTAATATTCATAATATAAATTATACCTTTCCTATATGCCAAGCTTAGAGCGTGCAGCCAAAGCGATAATATTCTCTACCCCAGTTTGCATCTTATGCACAAACAATTCAGGATAAACACCCATCCCAATAACACCAATTAATAACAATAATAACACTGCAAATTCATTATAATTTAAATCTTTCATAGCATTTACATGTGGATTGGTAATGTTCCCGAAAATAGTCCGTTTATACATCCAAAGAGTATAACCAGCACCAATAATCAAAGTTAGTCCAGCTAATGCACCATATATAATGTTTACCTGTACCGCACCCATTATTACCATAAATTCACCCACAAAACCAGATGTGCCGGGTAAGCCTGCATTTGCCATTGAAAAGATGAGAAAAAATGTTGCAAAAATTGGCATTTTGGCAGCCACTCCACCATAATCTACAATATTTCTTGAATGGATTCTATCATACATCACGCCAATACACATAAACATAGCGGCTGACACAAAACCATGTGATATCATTTGCACCATTGCACCCTCCATCGCCCATACATTTAGATTATTATTTAAATACATAAAACAAGATAATGTAACAAAACCCATATGAGATATTGAAGAATATGCTACCAATTTTTTCATATCCTTTTGCACAATAGCAACTAACCCAATGTAGATAATTGCAATTAAAGATAATGTAATCATAATTGGCGACATCGCACGCGCTGCATCTGGCACTATGGGGAGGATAAATCTAAAAAACCCATACCCACCAATTTTTAATGTAATCGCAGCTAACACCATAGACCCTCCAGTTGGTGCCTCTGGGTGAGCATCCGGTAACCAAGTATGCACTGGCCACATTGGAACTTTTACCGCAAATGCGAAGAAGAAAGCTATAAAAATAAGGATTTGTGGAGTAAACCCAAGAGGTAACTGATAATAACTAAATATGTTAAAAGAATAACCACTTTTATTGTATAGATAAATAATCGCTATTAGCATTAATAAAGAACCCATAAGAGTATATAGAAAAAATTTAATAGCGGCATACACTCTATTGGAGCTACCCCATATTCCAATGATAAGATACATGGGGATTAACATAGCTTCAAAAAATACGTAAAATAACATCATATCCATGGCACAAAATGTACCGGAAATAAAACCAGTCATAACTAGAAACATGCTGTTATATAATGCCACTTTATGTTTAATAACTTTAGTACTTCCAATAATTACCAATAAAGTAATAAAGTTATTTAGAAATAAAAATGGCATAGAAATGCCATCAATTGCTAGACTGTAACTAATATGTAAACTTGGAATCCATGGTACATGTTCCACAAATTGTAAATCTGGAATAGTGGAGTTGAATTTGGTGAATATTAGCCCACTAAATATAGTGCCAATTAATGCACCAAAAAAAGCACACCATCTGATACATGATTGATTTTTAATAAATAGGATTAATATTCCAATGACAATTGGAGTCCAGATTGTTATACTTAATAAATTATGCATTATCATCAATAATTCCTAACCAAATATCAAATTAGTACAAAATGTCAACATAATAATCACACCAAATATCATAAAAATTGCGTAACTATTAATAAATCCATTTTGAATTTTACGTAATATTTTTGAATAGCGATTAATCAAATTGGCTGAACCATTCACCAAAAGCCCATCAATTATAAATATATCCCCAATATTCCATAAAAATTTACCCAATATGCGCCCACATGGCATTAACACTTTAATATATAAATCATCCATATAGTATTTTTTATCTAATATGTTATATATGGGTTTTATACTTTGCACAAATTTGTTTGATATATTTGGATTTTTATAGAATATATAGGCCACCAATAACCCAGATAAACCGATATATAAAGGTAAATGAATTACACTTTCTTTTATCATTTCTATGGCACTTGGCGCTTCTTCTTTGAATCCATTTACAATCCAACTTACGTTAAATACTGAGCCAAATACAAATTTACCAGTCACAAAACCAATTAAACATAATCCACCAACTATAATTGAAGGGATAGCCATCAAGACTAACGGAAGCGTTATTACAAATGGTGACTCACGTGGTTTGTGGCTTGCATGATGTTTGTTGTCTTCATGGTTATGGTGATGTGATTCATCTAAAAAGCGCTCTTTACCGTGAAATGTCATAAATAACAATCTAAAGCTATATAACGCTGTGATAAAAATTGAGGCATATGTAGTAAAAACAGCGAAAGATGCACCAGGTATATGGTTATGATAAGCAATGACGGCACTTGACAATATCATATCTTTTGAGAAAAAACCCGCAAATGGTGGGATACCAACCACAGCCAAGCTACCAATTAACATCGTAATGTATGTAACTGGCATATATTTTGCAAGTCCACCCATTTTACGCATATCTTGTTCATGATGCATAGCCACGATAACAGATCCTGCGGCTAAAAATAATAACCCTTTAAAAAAGGCATGCGTCATAAGATGAAATATTGCAACTGAATATGCCCCACACCCTAATGCCACAGTCATATAACCTAATTGGGATAATGTGGAATATGCAACCACGCGCTTAATGTCATTTTGTATAATTCCCAAAATACCTAAAAAGAAACAATTTATTCCACCAGCATATATTATTACTGATAACGCTGTTTCTGATAAGTTATACATCGGGGACAATCTAGCCACCATAAATATACCGGCAGTCACCATTGTGGCCGCATGGATAAGAGCGGAAATTGGCGTTGGGCCTTCCATGGAATCTGGTAACCAGACATGAAGTGGAAACTGTGCTGATTTACCCATTGCACCGATAAATAATAATATACACATAACTGTGATGATATTCCAATTGGTTCCAAATAATATATCAAACCTAATGGTGTGTAATTTAGCAAATACGTCGGTGTAGTATAGTGAACCACAGTACATGAATACTAAAGCAATACCCAGTAAAAACCCTAAATCTCCTATGCGATTAATTAAAAAAGCTTTAAGGTTTGCAAATATTGCCGATTCTTTCTTATAATAAAATCCGATTAAAAGGTATGACACTAATCCCACACCTTCCCAACCAAAAAACAATTGCACAAAATTATTTGATGTAACTAACATTATCATCATAAAAGTGAATAAAGAGATATAACTAAAAAATCTCTCATAGCCTTCTTCATGTGCCATATAACCAATAGTATATATATGCACCATTAAAGATACGGAAGTTACAACTACAAGCATAATTGAGGTTAAGGTGTCAATTAAAATCCCTACTGAGATTGTCTGAGTACCAACCGTAAGCCATGTATATAATGCGCCATTGTATACATGGTGTTCAATTTGTACTTGATACAATACAATATAAGAGCATATTGTAGCAATTAAAACACCTAATATTGTAAAGCTATGGCTAAATGTTTTACCAAGTTTCACACCAAATATACCAGTAGTTATTGATGTGATTAATGGCGCTAGAATAATTGTTAAATAAATTGATATTCCTGTCATGTTTATACTAACCCTTTAATTTATCCATATCTTTAACATTAATTGAACGCAAATTGCGAAACAAGAGAATGAGAATTGCAAGACCAACTGCAGCCTCAGCCGCTGCAACCGTGAGCGTAAAAAATACAAAAATTTGCCCAGCTGAGTCATTCAAGAAACTTGAAAATGCAATGAAGTTAAAATTTACAGCCAGCAACATTAGCTCAATCGACATCAAGATGATGATAATATTTTTACGGTTTAATAAAAGACCCATAATAGATATGGTAAATAAAATTGCCGCAAGTGTAAGGTAGTGGTTGATTCCTATCATTTGTTAGCTCCGTCATTAATATCAACTGCGGTATTATTTTTGATATCCAAAAGTACCAATCTATCTTTTGAGTTCACCATAACTTGTTTATTTATATTTTGATATTTTGCTTTTTTATCTGTTTTTTGTAGAGTAAGGGCAACTGCTATCACAAGCCCTAAAAGAAGTATGATAGATGCAAGCTCTACCGGATATGAATAATGGGTATATAACTCAAATCCAAGTTGATTTGCATTACTAATATTCTGATTGATATTGTTGATATTTTCCGTGATAATTGGTCTACCATATAATGCAATTATAATTTCACCAAGTACAATAACACCAACTGTAATAGCAAGTGGTAAATTAGCAAAAAAACCTTCTTTAATGTTTTCGCTATCAATATCTAACATCATCACCACAAATAAAAATAATACCATCACTGCACCTACGTATATTACAATAAGCGCCAAAGATAAAAACTCTGCTTTTAACATCATCCATAAACATGAAGAGGTCACAAAAGTAAGCACAAGATATAAAACAGAATGAACTGGGTTTTTAACCACTATTACGCAAATAGCACTAGATATTAATATAGTCGCAAAAATATAAAATAATAAATTAGTTATCATGTGGCCCACCTTTTTACCTATAATTTTTATCTGCATCTCTACTTTTTGCAATTACTGATTCATATTTATCCCCAATTGCAAGTAACATTTCTTTGGTGTAATACAAATCCCCCCGCTTTTCACCATGATATTCATGAATGGAGGTTTCTACTATTGCATCTACCGGACAGGCTTCTTCACAAAAACCACAAAATATACATTTGATTAGATCAATATCGTATCTTGTGGTTCTACGTGTACCATCTTCTCTTTGATGGGTATCTATGGTAATAGCAAGAGCTGGACATACAGCCTCGCAAAGCTTACAGCCAATACAACGCTCTTCGCCGTTTGGATAACGTCTAAGCGCATGCAATGCCCTAAACCTTGGTGATAATGGAGTTTTTTCCTCTGGATATCTAAGGGTACTTTTTTTGATAAATAAAGCCCTTAAAGTCACGCCCAAGCCTTTACATAGCTCAAGCAATAAGAATGTTTTAAAAAATCTTTTAATCATGTTAATGTAATTTTCTATAATTATATTATCTTACTCAAAAATAAATATGTTGTAACTACCAGATATTCAGCGGTGATATAATCCATGCACCTAAAATAAAGATCCATACCAATGTTACCGGTAAAAATACTTTCCAACCCAGGCGCATAATTTGATCATATCTATATCGTGGAAATGAAGCACGATACCAAATAAAACCAAACAACAAGAAACACACTTTTATTATTAGCCATAATATGCTAGATTTACCAATAAAACCAAAAGACATCGGGAATGGAGATAGCCATCCGCCTAAAAACATTAAAACAGTGAGTGCGGAGACCAATACCATGTTCAAGTATTCGGCCAACATGAATAAAGCAAACTTAGTACCAGAATATTCAACAAAAAAGCCAGCTACAATTTCAGACTCACCTTCACAAACATCAAAAGGGGCACGATTGGTCTCAGCTACTCCAGAAATCAAATACACTAAAAAAAGCGGAAATAAAGGTAACCAGTTCCAAGATAATAATCCACCACCCATTTTACCAATAGATTGTATTTTTACTATTTCAACTAAATCCAAGCTCCCTGATACCATCAAAACGCCTATAATGGAAAAACCCATTGCAAGCTCATAGGATATCATTTGGGCGCTAGCTCTAATGCCACCTAAAAAAGAGTATTTGGAATTACCAGACCATCCAGCTAATACTATGCCATATACACCAAGGGATGACACCGCCAAAACATATAACACACCAGCATTTACATGCGTGAATATAATTTGTGGAGATAAGGGGACCACTGCCCATACTAATAACGCACAGAATAATAAAATAACTGGGGAGATGTTAAAAATCCATTTATTTGCACGAGTGGGCATGATTAATTCTTTAAAGATGAATTTGAGTAAATCTGCAAATGGTTGTAATAAACCTTTTGGACCAACTCTATTTGCCCCCAAACGCCCGTGCATATAAGCCAATATTTTACGCTCAGCAAATGTAAGATATGCGACAAATACTACTAATGGTATAATAAGCCCAATAGCATTTAACAAATACCACGCAAAATAACCCAAACCAACACCTAATAAATTTTGTAATATTTCCATAATTATTTTTTCTTATGTTTGTTAATTTATACTTTCAATTTAAGAGCAAAAAATCCTGTCATTCCCACGAAAGTGGGAATCCATGTTTTTATTATTATATTGGATTCCCGATGTCTCGGGAATGACAATTAGCCTGTTGTTTTAACTAAATTTATTTTAGCTCTTAATTCGCATTTAAATTTAAGAGCTAAAAGTAAATGCAACATTACTTTTGTATTTGTATGTCATCAAACCTACCACCAAATCCCAGTGTATCATCATGCACCATAAGGCGCACGGCTTTTGGTGCCAATTTATCATCAATCACCACATTAAAATTTCGCGTATGTGCTGACTGCACAACCTGAATCTGATGTAAGCCATTTATTTCTAATTTATCTGCCAATGTTTTTGAGATCATCAAAACTGGCAATGTTGCCTGTTTGGTGAGCTGCAAGCTCTCTGCTCTTCTTGTGATACTATTTCTTCCATACATACTTTGAGCGCCAAATCTCACCAAATGATCTGATGCGTCTTTGTGGAACTTAAAGTGTAATTTATCGATATTATTATTTAATCTATCACTTATATTGTATTTTTTATCAATTTCACATCTTACTTCATCAATGGTATCGTATTGAAAATCTTCCACGCCAAGCACATTTGCAATAATTCTTAAAACCTTCCAGATGGGTTTTGATCCGCCATATGGTCTTGTGGCTGCGTTAAATTTTTGTAATACACCACTGGTGTTAATAAAAGATCCAGAAGTTTCGGCAAATGGAGTAATTGGTAAAATTACATCCGCATATAATTTCATATTTTCATTAATGTATGGACTTAGTACCATCACCGTATCTGCATGGTTTAATGCGGATAATGTTTGTTTGGAGTTATAACAATCATACTCAACCTCGGTATTCATAATAAAATAAGCCTTTCTTGGCTTATTTAACATTTGTTGGATATTCATACCAATTTCATGTGGGTTACTATGAAACTTATGTGGAGTAAATTCAACTAATCTAGCGCCAACTTCATTTGCAGTATTTGACAAAATACCAAATTTACCTTTAATGTTACTGGCAAGCTCTTGAGATAATATCACCAATTGAGAGTAATTATTTTGCATTTTAGCAATTTCACCCAATAAAATATATGCACCATCTTTAATGCTAGCTAAAATTTTATGGGAGTGTTCGCTGATTTCCTCATCTACAATATCTGATAACTCAACCACACTAGAACCACCAGTTAATTTTACAAGCTCTCCTAGTATATGTGCAAATTCTCTTGGCTCTACTGTGATTTGATTATGTGAAGTACACAATAACTCTTCTTGATATATATTTATAACATTTAATTGTAAATTATTTTTAACCGCTTTTCTGATTTTCGCCGCAAATATTGGGTCTTCCTCTCTAAGCATGCTCCCAATTATCAAAACAGACTTAGATGATAATACATCTTCTATGGAGCCACCTAGGTACATCGCACCACTATTTTTACCATCTAAGCTAAAATCATTTTGAGTTAATCTGTGATCTAAATTATACACACCAAAACTACGCATTAATTTTTGCAACAAATAAAGCTCTTCTAGTGTAGACATCGGACTTGCTATCACACCAATATGATCCGCTCCGTGGTCTTCTTTGATACCGTGTAAGCTTTTTGCGACATATGCTATTGCAACATCCCATTCTGCTTCTATCCATTCATTATTTTGTTTGATCATTGGTTTGGTAATACGTTCTTTGTGATATAAACCTTCATAGCTAAATCTATCTCTATCTGATATCCAACACTCATTTAATTCATCATTATCAAAAGGCAACACCCTAACCACTTTGTGATATTTATCTACTTGGGCAATTAAATTACTCCCAAGTCCGTCAAATGGTGATATAGATTTTCTTCTTGACAATTCCCAGTTTCTAGCACTATTTCTAAATGGTTTTGAGTTGAGCGCTCCAACAGGACACAAATCAATAATATTTCCAGACAATTCACTATCAACTGTTTTGCCAATAAACGGCATTACTTCCACATGGTTATTACGATAGCCCATCCCAAGCTCCTGATAGCCTGCAATTTCATCCGTGAAACGTACACACCTAGAACAATGGATGCAGCGTGTCATCTCAGTGGATATCAGGGGACCTAAATCTTTATTACTCACCACTCTTTTTTCTTCGGTAAAACGAGAAGAAGAGCCGCCATATCCAACCGCAATATCTTGTAACTGACATTCTCCACCTTGATCACAAACTGGACAATCTAATGGATGGTTGATAAGTAAAAACTCCATCACTCC